>JBDGRB010000270.1:7953-15136 GCA_042218485.1 Halobacteriaceae archaeon
TGTTAAAGAGAATCTCATTCCGAACGATCGCCAAGCGATTGGATCAGTGCATTCACACCCCAATGGCGTGCTTGAACCAAGCGACACAGATAAGATGATGTTCGGCCGCGGGCAAGTTCATATTATTCTTGGTGCTCCATATGCGAAATCTGACTGGCAAGCCTTTGACAATCAAGGTGAGCCAATCAATTTGCCGGTGTATGATGTCGATTTACCTGATCCCGAATCGTTTTTTGATTTTTCGCAAGCAGATATTGATCGTGAACATAAATCATGACGGTTGTCGTAGCTCAAGGTACGTTTGATATTATACATCCTGGTCATATCCATTATCTCCAGGAATCTGCCGAACTGGGCGATACATTGATCGTCATTATTGCTCGGAGGGAAAATGTCACGCATAAAGATCCGCCTGTGTTACCGAACAAACAACGTCGAGATGTGGTTGCCAATTTGGAAATGGTTGATCAGGCACGCATTGGCCATCCCGAGGATATTTTCATTCCGATTGAAGACATTCAACCTGACATCATTGTACTAGGTCATGATCAACATCACGATGCCGATGAGATAGAGGAAACATTACTCGATCGGGGTGTCGATGTCACCGTGACCCGCGCATCGAAGCGCAAACCCGCCTATGAAGATGAATTGTTGTCGACAAATGCGATTATTGATCGTATTATCGAAAAACGTGGTTGATCAACCACTCTATTGTTGGCAATATATCATCTTTTGGACACAATAGAAGCTTTTGTTACAGCAGAAGAGGCCAAGTATCTCGGGAATTTACCGCTAGTGGTTTCGAATTATTCATATCAATACCTATAAACCGAAATCCTATTCATCGTTTCAAAAATAGTCACTGGACCCGATCCGTGCAATTCCTTCCTTAATTTGCTCGGTATTATTTGCATAGGAAAATCTCGCATATCCTGGTGCATTAAACGCACTCCCTGGAACTGTAGCAACTTGTACATCTCTTAGGACGTCCTTACACCACGTTTCATCATCAGCTGCTACGGGTACCATTGCATAAAAGGCCCCTTCCGGTTGTTGAATCGTCACATCATATTCAGCAAGCAAATCTACTAAGACGTCTCGACGTTCTTCGAATGCCGCTACCATTTCGTCAACGGCCGTTGACGTGTTTCGGAGGGCTTCGACTCCGGCATGTTGAACGAAATTTGTCGCACATGTAGCCGTATGTGAATGGATCTTTGCAGCTGCCGAAATGAACGACTTGGGGGCAGCCATATATCCTAGCCGCCAGCCTGTCATTGCATATGCCTTCGAAAAACCATTGATGGTTATTGTTCTTTCCCGCATTCCATCAAGTGATCCAATACTTATTGGATTATCGTCATAACTAATGGTTTCATATATTTCATCTGTAATCACGATTGTATTGGTATCAATAACGAGATCCCGAATTGTTTCCAAGGCATTCCGTGAATATACCGCTCCAGTTGGATTATTTGGTGAGTTTAACACGATGGCTTTCGTGTCGTCTGAAATCACTTCTTTTAGCTCGTCTAATGCTGGTTCAAGGTGGAAATTATGCGGCTGTAAATCAAGCGATGTAATTTCTCCGCCTGCTAACCTAATTATTGGCCGATATGATACCCAACTCGGTTCACAAAGAATTACCTCATCCCCTGGGTTGACACAGGCTTGGACGGCCTCGAAAATTGCCTGTTTTGCCCCCGGCGTTACGATGATTTCCTCAGGTGTATAGGAAATACCGTTAGCTTCGTATTTGTTTGCAATTTCCTCTCGGAGTTGGGGGATCCCCTTCGAGGAAGTATATGTTGTTTTCCCGCCTTCCATAGCGGTTGTCCCTGCCTCGACGATATTGTCCGGTGTCGGGAAATCGGGTTCACCAACCGATAAATCAACGACATCTTCACCTTCAGATCGCAACTCAGCAACGAGATTGGAAATTGCAATCGTTTGACTTTCATCGATTTTAGCAACACGAGATGCCTTTTGGATCATAGTTGATTATACAAATCAATTGCTCCTGAAACTGCTGCTCCTCCCTTTTCTGTTCGAGCATATGCTTCATCGGCTGACATTCCTGGGCCAGTAACTCCTAACGTTATCGGTGTGTCCCGATCAACACTGATATCCGTAATTTTTTGTGCGGCTGCATGGGCGATCACTTCATCGTGGTTGGTATCACCCGTAATGATTGTCCCAATGACAGCAACGGCATCAATGTCTTGGCGTCGGGCAAGTCGATCTGCGGCAAGAGGAGCATCATAGACTCCTGGAACATATACGGAATCGACCAGCGAGGCATCTTGTGCTTGTATTGTCTCCTGAGCCTCCGCTTCCATTTGCTCCGTTATCTCCCGATTAAACTCGGATATAACCAAACCAATATTCACCATATGAAGGTGCTTAGTTGCGGTCGTAAAAGAACTACCGTTCTTCGGAAATCTTGTAAACCTCGCGTTCACTTAGCATAAGTATGCGTTGGGAACTTCCAGACGATCGGGCTTATTTGAGTGTCGTTCTAATCACAGGAATTTCGATTCTCATGCGGTTATATAATCTTGGCTTTCGTATGGCACATTGGGATGAAGGCCGCGTCGGGTATCGGATTCTGGAATATTTGCAAACAGGTGTATATCAATATCGCCCTATTGTTCATGGTCCATTTCTTTTCCAAGTTAATCGCAGAGTCTTTTCGCTTATGGGAGCCTCTGATTTTACCGCACGGTGGATTGTTGCTATTATCGGCGGATTACTGCCAGCCGCTGCGTGGCTCTATCGCGACCGGCTAACGGACGCTGAGGTCGTTGGTCTTGCCATATTCTTTGCGTTCAACCCGATTCTCGTATATTATTCTCGGTTTATGCGAAATGATATGCTTGTTGCAACCTTTATGGTATTTGCCCTTGGATGGTTTATTCGAGCATACGATCACAAAAATACATGGTCGTTATATTTCGGCACGGCAGCATTTGCGCTTGGCTTTACCACGAAAGAAAATGCCGTCATGTATGCTGGTATTTGGATCGGAGCACTGATACTGCTGTTCGATCATCGATTGTTTTTCGCTCGACTCAGTGAGCAACGGTGGACAGACAAAGCCTCTGCAATCATCTCAAATATTATTTCCGGCCTGATCGATACATGGAAACCGATTGTTCTTGCCATTATAGAATTTGTAATCATTATTACAGTATTCTACGCACCTCGGCCGGAATTTTGGCAGGCATTTTCCTCGCCATCAATGTTCCCTGGTCTAGTGAGCAAGGCCTTATTTGGATCCGCCCAAGAACTGTATAGTACATGGATCGTTGGTGGCCATCAAGCGCATCCGTATCTCTCCTTTTTCGAGGATTATATCAAAACTCTTCGTGCTGGAGCATTGCCATTGGTCATATTAGCTATCGGTGGATTTATTCTCGATAGATATAGTGGCGATTCACCAAACGACTTGGTCGCTTTCGCAAGCTATTGGGGATTTGCAAGTTTACTGTTGTATCCGTTAGCAAGTGATATACCAGCGCCGTGGAACACGATTCATACGATCGTACCGCTTGCAATTCCTGCTGCTGTTGCGTTGGCCTTCATTTTTAAGCAAGCAAAAGATGCCATGGCAGAAGATGACCAAATTAGTGTTGGTTTGATTGCCGTGATTTTTCTTGCGATTTTTGCTCAAATGGGCTATACAACGGTCAACCGTGCGTATCTCCATCCGCAAACGCCAAGTCCGATAGTGCAGTATGGACAACCCGCAGATAATATGAAACCGGTGCTCGAAGATGTTCAACAGATTTCACAAGCAAATGACGGGGTCGATGTCCTCTACTTCGGATCCCATTTTGAAAAGAGCTGGTTTAATAAATTACCCTTGCCATGGTACCTAGAACAGTATAATGCGAAAACCAACACTGTTGGGCTTTCCTCACGATTAAGCGAACCGTTACCGCCAATTATCTTTGCCGTCGGCGATAAATCCGATGTATCTGGTAGTACCGCATCCGATATACGGTCAAAACTGGAAAATTATCGGGAAATAGGATCGTATGCCCTCGTTCTCCCATTGCCGGCAAATAAAGTATATGTCACCGTTTTCATTCGTCAATCCTACTTGAACCAACAATCATCACTGCAGCATTTTCAACAAGAAGAAATTTCCGAACCGCCTGTGGTAGCTACTCATCCCTGAAGCCGAGTGCTTCCCCGCTACAGGGGTTGCAATCCTACAGTGAGATATACAAATGATAGTTTCTGACCAGCGAATGCAAGAATCAATGCTTATAGGGGTGGGAATCAAATTTGCGCATGTTACAACGAATCGAATCTATGAGTGAATGGATAGCTATTGGCGCACTTGCCGTTGTGGGTGCATTGATCCCCCTCGGAATGATCGGACTCTCTTCTTTATTGCGTCCGAGTGTGCCAGAACAAGGGAAACGTGCAACGTATGAAAGTGGCGAAGTACCGACTGGGACCACACGGATCCGTTTCAATATTCAATATTACATGGTTGCTTTGCTCTTCGTCGTGTTTGATATTGAAACTGTATTGATCTTCCCGTGGACCGTGATATATCGGACTGGCGTTGAACAGGTGGGGTTAGTGCCGGTTTTAGTTCCCATGTTAGTGTTTATTGGGGTGCTTGTTGTCGGTCTCGTGTGGGCTTGGCGGAACGGTGCGGTCAAGTGGATTCGAAATCCATCATACAAACCTTCTGAGGTGAAACAATAATGAGCAGTGAAACGTCTACAGATACAACCAGTAGTACAGAGGCCTCCACGGAAACTCGAGAGGGTCGGATAGGGAGCGGAGTAGATGAACGCTTTAATTCGAAACTTCGGGAAGCGCTTGGATCAACGCCGTTTATCTTGACAAAATTTGATAAGTTCATGAATTGGGTGCGAGGATCCTCAATGTTCATGCTCCAGTTTGGGATCGCATGCTGTTCTATTGAGATGATGCACACGTATGCAGTCAAACATGATCTCGATCGATTTGGAGCTGGAGTTCCCCGCGCTTCACCCAGGCAAGCAGATGTCATGATCGTTCCTGGAACGATCGTTTCAAAATTCGCACCTCGAATGAAACGTGTTTACGATCAAATGCCGGAGCCGAAATTCGTCGTGAATATGGGTAATTGTTCAACGTCTGGTGGCCCGTTCCAAGAAGGATATAATGTCGTAAAAGGGGCTGAAGAAGTCATTCCTGTTGATATTCATGTTCCAGGATGCCCGCCCCGACCTGAAGCGCTGGTATACGGGGTTGCAAAACTTCAAGAACAGGTCGCAAATGGCGAGACGAGTCCTGTCACCGTGAAACCATATGAACTCGAGGAATTTGGGGACCTCGAACGTGACGAACTTGTCGAAAAACTCGCTGACGAAATCGATGAAGAAACACTTGTCATGCGATATAATTTCGCAAATTCACCATGAGCAAACAACAAGAACAACCGGAAACTGATGTGGAACAGGGGGTTAATTATGATGAGTTAGCCGAGCTGCTAGGGGATAATGTGTTGGATCGCGAAACACATTCCAATGCTGAAGGGTTTGTTATTCGAGCCGACGCAGTTCAAGATGTACTCAGTACACTCAAAGACGACGCTGGTTTTGATCATCTCTCTGTGGTCACAGCACAGGAATATGAAGATCGATATGAAAGCATCTATCACCTGAAAAAATATAATGACCCAACGCAGGAAGTCAGTGTTATTGTCCCGACGCCACGAGATAATCCGGTGAGCCAAACAGCAGAACCCGTCTATCGTACCGCAGACTGGCACGAACGAGAAGCGTATGACCTCGTCGGCATCGAATATGACGGCCATCCAGATCTCAGACGAATATTACTGCCCCAAACCTGGCAAGGTCATCCCCTCTCCAAGAGTTATAATCAAAACAAACCACAAATCGTCACCTTGGAGGAACACAAAAACCCGATCGAAGAGCACCACCGTGATGAGGAGTCGGATACCATGTTCCTCAACATCGGACCGCATCACCCAGCAACCCACGGCGTGTTGCACTTGAAAACAACGCTTGACGGCGAACAAGTAGCTGATGTTGATCCGGATATCGGCTATCTCCATCGCTGTGAAGAACAAATGGCGGAAAAAGGTAACTACCGCTATCAGATCATGCCCTATCCTGACCGGTGGGATTACTCATCGGCGGGCATTTTAAATGAGTGGTCGTATGCCCGTGCTGCAGAAGATTTAGCTGATCTTGAGGTCCCGGAATATGCACAAATCTTGCGTACATTCAGTGCTGAACTCTGTCGGATTTGTGCTCACATGCTTGCCCTTGGGACGTTCTGCCTTGATGTCTATGGGGATTTCACAGCCATCTTCATGTATGCGATGCGGGATCGAGAAATCGTTCAAAACTTACTTGAAGATCTCACGGGCCAACGAATGATGTTTAATTATCTTCGATTGGGGGGTGTGGTGTGGGACATTCCAGAACCCCGTGATGAATACTTTGAAAAGGTTCGTGATTTCCTGGATGATCTCCCAGAACGGATTGAGGAATACCACAACCTCATCACAAGCAATGAAATTTTCCAGATCCGATGTGTTGACACGGGTGTGTTACCGCCGGATGTCGCCAAAGAATATGGCGCAACTGGGCCGGTAGCACGAGCATCGGGGATTGATTATGACTTGCGCCGCGATGATCCGTATGGATATTATGATGAACTCGACTGGGATGTCATTACTGACGACGGGCGGGATAATTATGCCCGTCTTTTGGTCCGGATCAAAGAGGTCGAACAATCAGCACGGATAATCGAACAATGTGTTGATTTACTCGAGGATTGGCCCGAAGACGAACGAAATATTCAGAGTAACGTTCCACGAACGTTACGTCCGCCTGAAGATAAAGAAACCTACAAAGCTGTCGAAGCTGCAAAAGGTGAATTAGGCATCTATATTCGATCTGATGGGACACAGCAACCAGCACGGTTTAAAATCCGAAGCCCGTGTTTCTGTAATCTTTCGTTATTACACGAAATAGCAGAAGGGGAACTTATTCCTGACCTCGTGGCGGCAGTCGGTAGTTTGGATATCGTCCTCGGGGAGGTGGATCGGTAATGCCTGCTCCGCTCACCGATACCATCAGTAGTGTGCTTGGCCTTGAGGGCCCGCTTGGAACGTTTTTTGCGGGATTTATCGGTGCGTTTG
>JBDGRB010000270.1:15146-15673 GCA_042218485.1 Halobacteriaceae archaeon
AAACGAAAGGTTACAGCTGCATTTACTGATCGAATTGCTGTTAATCGGGTTGGGCCAATGGGGCTATTGATCATCGTTGCTGATGCAGTCCGGCTACTATCGAAGGAACTTATCATTCCGGAAAAGGTAGATCGTCCAGCATGGGATATTGCGCCGATGATCTTAGCAGGGTCTGCCCTGCTTGGATTTGCCGTTATTCCAATGGGATCAATTCTCGGAATAAATATTCATTTAGCCGATCCTGAAATCGGATTAGTTTACGTTTTTGCTGTATCCTCAATATCGAGTATTGGTCTCGTTATGGGTGGTTATGCATCGAATAATAAATATTCGTTATTGGGTGGTCTCCGCGCTGTTGCCCAAAATATAGCATATGAAATTCCGTTAGTCTTGACAGGAGCATCTGTTGTCATTTTTGCTGGGACCTTACAGCTCGGAGAGATAGTCGCCCAGCAAACGGAGCCCTTATTGTCGATTGCTGGATTTACGCTACCGTCATGGTATGCATTTGTAAATCCCTTTGCATT
>JBDGRB010000126.1:0-15656 GCA_042218485.1 Halobacteriaceae archaeon
CACGCAAACGATTGCTGCTTTTCCAAAGGTGCAACCCTTATATGAGAGCGCGGGTCTCCTCAAGGGATATGTTGGATTAACCGACGAACGGGATCAATTCGATGGGGTTCGTGAATATCAACGAGGCGATGCGCTTCGGGATATCGACTGGAAACACAGTGCAAAGCGAAATAATGGTGAATTCATCGTCACGGAATTTGCCGGTGAGGGAGCAACAAGACGGGTCAATATAGCCATTGACCCTGCCGGTCCCCGTGTTGATAACGCTGCAGAGGCAACTGCAAGTGTCGCTGCTCACTTACTTGAAGAAGGGCTCTCTGTTGGATTGATCACGCCAATAAACACAATCAGTCCCGCAACGGGAGATCATCAACGGGTTCAGATATTATATTCATTGGCCCGCGTTGAACAGGCCCCCCTCAATAAAAAGAAGATCAACAATGCAGATATTATCATCCGTTCACCAAAGGATGGAAGTCATATCCAAATTGAAACACCAAGTGTTACGCAGCGTTTTGGCGAACTGATATCAACTCAATCTGATCAGTCTGAGGTGCCGACATGAATACTCTAAATGATCTTATAAACGATATCCGCTATCAATTCGAAATTCCTGAACAATTAACACGTAAAGGTACATATTATTCTTGGGCTGCCCTAGTCTGTATAGGTATTTTGACGGCGACATATCTATCGTCATTGTACTATGTTATTTCTATTGTCGGGGGGAGAAGTGTATTCGTGTTGCTTGTGATAGCATCGATCGGATTGGCTCTTTTCTTGGCGAAGGCGATTTCTGAATCTCGGGCGTTTCTGTTATCAGCTATACTGCTAGCGATGGGGTTGACTGCTTATTTACTCACCGTGCCATCTGGCTATTGGCAAGTATTTTCCTTTACGCGGTTGATCACTGATATTTACTTATTGTTAACTGGATTTTCGATATTACAGATGTCAAATGCAGGAGTTTGGGTCTTGGGTGTCCTACCTGCGCCGACATTTCTGATATGGTATTTTGCATTTCGGGGAAAATATATCTCGAGTGTTACGATCGGCGCTGTGACGCTTGGATTTTTCGTGTTAACAGGTGATAGTGGTAGTATTGCTACATTATTAGGAGTACTTGGTGCTGGTGCAACAGTTGGGTTTGCAACCTTAGAAAAACACGCAGGGAACCGGCGTCAGGTCGAAATTGTTGCAGCAACGCTGGCTATAATGATTTTGGCTACCTCGATTGTAAGTGCCGTCCCCGGCGGAAGTTCGGCACCAGTGGTGCCTGATGAGCGACAAAAGATCAAAGGTGGTATTATTTCCGGCGATGATCAATCGAAAATTTTCGGTAGTATCACGTTGTCGCCAAAGGTTCTTTTTGTGATGTCATCTGACAAAGAATCGTATTGGCGAGTTGCCGTGTATGATCGCTACACTGGACAAAGTTGGATACGGACCGGTCAGAATACTGAAAGCCAAGGCGAATTTGATGAACCCGAAGGGCCCCGCACCCGAGTGTATCAGACGATTACTGTCAAGCAACCGTTGAGTATTCTTCCTGCTGCTCCAAAGCCAATTCAAGTGTCCGGTGTTGACGTAGCAAAAACTTCTCTTGGGTTGCCTGATTTGAAGGGGACTCTTTCCGAGGGAGAAACATTTACTGTCGTGAGTTCAGTATCGACGGCAACGCCACTCCAACTACAGCAGGCTGGCCAAGATTACCCGGAAGCGATTCGATCGACATATCTTGAAGTGCCAGCAGATATGCCAGATCGGGTTGGAGAGTTAACCGCAAATATTACTGCAGGGGCGAATACTGCCTATGAAAAGGCCCTCGCGATTCAGAAATGGTTACAAGCAAATAAACAATATTCACTAGAAGTTGACAGACCAGAGGATCAAATTGTCGACTCGTTCCTCTTTGAAATGAACAAAGGATACTGTGTATATTTTGCCTCTGCTATGGTTATGATGTTGCGCACTCAAGGGATCCCTGCACGATATGTTGTCGGGTACACTTCCGGTCAACGAGTGGCTGAAGATAAATGGGTTGTTCGAGGATTAGATTCGCATGCCTGGGTAGAGGTATATTTCCCTGATATTGGCTGGGTGAAATTCGATCCAACTCCATCAGGGGCCCGGGAGATTATTGAACGAAATAGACTTGAAGAAGCCCGTGAAAAAGGAATTAAAGGGATCGACGCTGCCGGTAGCGAAAACGGTGTCTGGGAACCAACGGAAACGCCGAGTACGATCACAACAACTCCATCGCAAAATAACTCTAATAATGGTAATACGACGCCAGGAGGATTTGGTGAGGGCCGAATCCTCCCCAATCCGCAAGGCACGTATGTTCCTGATCCAGCTGACGTAGAGAATGGAACGGTAAGTGGACCAAATGAAGGTGGTGGGGGCGGCCTCCCTAGTCTACCACAAATACCATGGGATCCTCAAACGGCTGCAATTTGGGGTTTCTTAGTCGTTGGCTTAATCGCCGGCGCTCGACGGAGTGGATCAATTGATCGTCTGTATCGTATGGTGTGGATCCATTGGCAACCGTCAAAGAATCCAACAGTGGATATTGAAGGCGCGTATGATCGAATTGAATACGTCTTGAGTCGCCAATATCGTTCACGACAGCCAGGTGAAACGACACGAGAGTATATTAATCGTCTCGATCCCGAAGACGATGTTAAAACTGTCGCCCACTATCATGAACTCGCAGTACATGGGGGAAATGCTACGGAGGCAATGGCTCAGGAGGCACGTTCCCAAACTGCCGCCTATATTAGACGGCAATCAGGCATCCTTGCGACAATGTTTAATAGACTGGTTACTTAACTTAGACACGTAATGTCGGAGATTTGCTCGACGTGTGGGCTTCCTGATGAGCTTTGCGTCTGTGAAGACGTAGCAAAAGAATCTCAGGAGCTTGATGTCCACACCGATGAGCGGAGCTATGGAAAAGAAGTAACGATTATCAAAGGATTTGACTCAAATGATGTCGACTTGGATAGTTTGTCATCAGAGCTGAAATCGAACTTTGCCTGTGGAGGTACAGTAAGTGATGGACATATCGAGCTACAGGGCGATCATACGGGTCAAATAGAAGAATTCCTACGTGATCGGGGATTTAACGTAATGTGATAGGTTATTTCCAACCTACGACTTAGCTAATTGCAGGCCTAAGCCCCTTCCGTAATGAGCAATGAGGGGGAGAGAAAGTAGAATTGATAGCAATAGTTCACAGTGGTGATTCTGCATTTGTAGATGTAATTTCGCCGTCCCATGCTTCTAATCCACCAGCTAAACTTTGGATTGTTACGGAATCATCTATAGCCGCTGATGCGCTAATAAGTCGAGCTGCTTTCATACTCGACTTACCTTCAGGACAGATCACTACGATTTGTTGTTTATCAGTCAGACGATCGATTTCGTTTGGTAACGATTGAAATGGGATACAAATACTTTCGGGAATATGGCCCTTGTTGTAAACACTTTGTGGACGAATATCAACAATACAACACTGATCATTCCCCTTAATTTCCTTTAATTCATCCTTGGTTATCTCATCCACCATTGTCATGGTATTTGCCATTCATATGGTTAAAGGGTGTGATTTTCCAGATAGTGGCGGACCCCTTCTGTAATATGGAATAGTGATTCGCATATTAATATATCAATGAGTAAATCCAATAGGGATATCCTGTATCAAATACACTCCTCTTCTTTGGCTAAGAGTATTGCCTCTAATGTAGCGTCGTTTGTTGGGGAATGTCGAACTCGCTGAAGGGCTTTATCAATCGGTATCGTTTGAACAGAGAGAAATTCATTTGATTCAGTATCGGGTGATCCCGCAGTGAGATCAGTCGCAACAACAATCCCTCGGCGGTGACGAAGGATACCAGTCGCGACCCAACAATCTTCTATAAAGGTTATCGAATTTGCCCGGAAGCCCGTTTCTTCAGACAATTCTCGATTTCCTGCCGACGTGTATGCCTCAGAAGATACATTTGGATATGATTCCGATAATTCACCTCCTTCCATATCATTACCTTCCACAATTCCCGCCGGTAATTCTAAACATTCCTGTTGAATAACAGGTCGGTATTGATTGACGAATATAATTGAATTGTTGTGTATAGGGACGACAATGACGGCCGGTGGAAGTTCGGCCCAATAATACCGTTTTTGGCTCCCATCAGGTTGTTCCATGAGATCATAACCACCCGTATACCATTCTGTATCGTATTCAATTTCGGATCTAACGAGATTCCATTCACTCATACATAGCGATATATGGATGGCCGGAATTTAGTATCGTGGATCCTCAATTTGACTATTGTCACGAATCGAGGGGAAAGCTCACGACTTCGATCGTGAGCGACGCCACAAATCAACCCCTGCTTATGCCTGTGAAGAAATCGAGACTCTCAAGAAACCATGGCCGCCTGAAAATAATTGTAAAGAGGTGTTATATCGAGTTAAGATATTCCTGATATACTTCACCATACACGATGCGCCGTAGCGTACTAACCGCTGCGGTTCGTTCCTCCTCGAAGGTTGTTGCAACTATAGTATCATCAATATGAGCTACATGCCAGGCAACATGTGATACGTGTTCGGTTCCTGAAAGTGAAATACTGTATTCAGCATGATTTTTTCGAACGTTTTCAAATTCATCTTGGGTTCCAATATTGACCTTCAATAATGAGGAGAATAAGGCATCATGGACTGTATGAACTACCTCTGATGTGACACGGTTATTATATTCCGCCTCATCGAAATCCATTGCTTTTGCAGCTTCGCGTGTAATTGTTTGCGCACTCGACCCAAGTTGAGTATAGATATCAGAAACCTCTGCAGATGTCTGAGGAGAGAGAAATCCCTGCGTGTCCATATCAATGTAATAAGCTGTCATAATATATTGGCTTTTACTTTCCAAGAAATACAACGTACTGTGTGAACAATGAGACCTTTATTTCAGTACGTTCAACACTAAAACGTAGGCATTCTCTCCATCTTTATAGTAATTTTGTATCGTTTGATGGTATTCAAAACCAAATGAATTATATAAAGAAATGGCAGCATCATTGCTCTCACGAACTTCTAATTTAACCCGATTTACATCTTGTGATCGAAGATAGGCAAGTGCTCGTTCTAAGAGCGCCGAGCCGATACCTTGTTCACGGAATGATGGATCAACAGCCAAATCCTTGATATGACCCAATGGAGTTCCATGATTGGGAATCGTGTCGCTGACAACAAATCCAACGACAGTTCGATTACTATCATGCTCATATTCTGCAACGAAAAACCCAGTATTCGACAGATTCCGTGCGAAGGCATCATATGGCCACGGTTGGGGAAATGAACTCTTTTCGATCTCCATGATCGCTAATAGATCAGCACGGGTCGCCTGCCGAATTTCAATCTCATCGGAGAGCTTGGGTTGACTCACACTATTATTGTTAACGGGCCCCTACTTAATAGAAATCACGGCAGGAGTTTCAATCGTCTGCAGGTGTTGGTGATGAATCACCACTGACTTGTTTTTTCGTATGTGAGAGTTTGCCACCGTCAACCAAGATATTTCGTTCTCGCTGAGATGCGTCAAGATATGCGGGAGCTTCCCATTCATCATTTACCCGAACGGTAAATTCTTCTTGCCCATTTCTAACTGCTGTGGCGACGTCCTCGACAATTTCGATTGTATCGCCTTGCTCTATTTGTTCATATGTTTCTTCGTCGATGGTTAAGGGCAACAGACCAAAATTGAAGAGGTTTGCTTTATGAAT
Organism: Halobacteriaceae archaeon; assembly: GCA_042218485.1. Lineage (GTDB taxonomy): Archaea > Halobacteriota > Halobacteria > Halobacteriales > Halobacteriaceae > JBDGRB01. Next base: position 5,790 of record JBDGRB010000126.1, read on the forward strand.
GCGGGCAAAGCTTTGTGCTAATACTCCTTCAACCCCGAGGTACATCGGACATAACGCAGCATGTTCTCGGGACGAGCCCTGTCCATAGTTTTCGCCTGCGACGAGGAAACTTTGATCAACTTCTTTCGCCCGCTCCGCAAATGATTCGTCAACGCGTGATAGCGTAAATTCACTGAGTTTTGGCACATTTGAGCGGAATTTGAGGATATCGCTTGTTGCTGGGATAATATGATCTGTGGTGATATCATCGCCCATTTTCAGTAATACTTCGCCACCGACATCGGGGCCTAATTCGTCCTTTAGCGGGACGTCGCCAATATTTGGTCCCTTAATTAACTCATCATCAACCGATTCCTCGGGAGTGATGATATCTGCCGAGGAACCATCATATTTATCGGGCATTTCGAACCCAGGTGGTTCAATATCAATTTCTTTGGCAGGGAGATCGCGGGGATCTGTGATTTCACCTGTAATGGCACTTGCTGTGGCTACCTCAGGTGAACAAAGATATACTGAATCATCTTCATTTCCGGAGCGACCCTCAAAGTTTCGGTTAAAGGTTCGAAGACTAATTGAATCCGAAGCGGGGACGTGTCCAATACCAATACAGGCTCCACAGGTTGCCTCAGAGAAGTTGACGCCTGCAGCCATCATTTCTGCTGTCCAGCCCTCACGTGCCAATAGTTCAGAAGCTTGTTTAGACCCTGGCGCAACGATCATTTCTGTTTTCTTGTCGATCTCTCGATCCTCTAGCATCTTCGCAGCGGGCAAAATATCTTCATACGCGCCGTTCGTACAGGAACCTATAATCACCTGATCAACATCTTTACCTTCGACGTCCCGTACAGGAACAACATTATCAGGCATTGATGGTTTTGCGATGAGTGGCTCAAGCTTACTTAAATCTACAACGATTTCATCATCATATTCAGCATCCGGATCAGGCTGTAATTCGACATATTCATCTTCTCGACCGAGTCGCTCAAGATAGTCACGCGTTTTCTCATCGGTTGGGAATAGCGACGTGGTGGCGCCGAGTTCAGTACCCATATTCGTAATTGTCGTTCGCTCGGGGACAGTTAACGTCTCAACGCCTGGGCCCGTATATTCCAATACTTTGTTAACTCCCCCTTTGACGGAGAGTCGACGTAATAATTCAAGAATAACATCTTTCGCAGTCGCCCACTCCGGTAGTTCACCTTCAAGACGGACGTTGACGACCTCTGGCATATCAATATAGTATGGACCTCCCCCCATTGCAACAGCCACATCAATTCCACCAGCCCCGATGGCTAGTTGTCCCATCCCGCCTGGGGTTGGTGTATGTGAGTCACTACCCAGTAATGTTTTCCCAGGTGTTGCAAAGTGTTCTTTGTGAACTTGGTGACAAATTCCATTTCCTGGCCGGGAGAAATAGGCACCATATTTTCCGGCAGCACTACGCAAAAATCGGTGATCATCGGTATTTTTAAAATCGAACTGATAGGTTTGGTGATCACAGTATTGGGCAGCAAGATCTGTCTGGACTTCATCTAAATCCATTGCTTCAAACTGCAACCAAACCATCGTTCCAGTCGTATCTTGGGTGAGGACCTGGTCGATTTCAATGCCGATTTCCTCACCAGTTTCGAGATCACCCTCAACGAGGTGATCTTCGAGAATCTTTTCCGTCAATGTTTGACCCATAGTACTAGAAAGTTGGGGTAGCGCTGGTTTAAATCCAGCGTGTTCGGTCATATATAAACGCAATCTTTTAGCAATGCCACAAAAAGTAAGGATTATGTTTCGATCAGGCTCATTTGTTGCAAATCATATTGACCCTGTCTCTGAGGACCAAATACAGCCCAACGGCGTTGATTTGACCGTTGCATATATTTATGACCAATCCAGTCCTGGATCAATACGTACAAACGAAACACAGATCGGTGATCGAGAACAACTATCGGCTTCTTCATCTGAAAACATTCTTCACCTTGATTCTGGCTCCTATATTGTCCAGTATGGTGAAACGATTTCAATTCCCGAGAACCATCTCGGATTCGTTTATCCCCGCTCGTCGTTGCTTCGGAATAGTTGCATGGTAAATACTGCGGTATGGGATGCAGGATATACAGGAAAGGGAGAGGGCCTTTTACAGGCACATGAACCGATACAAATTGAGAAAAATGCTCGTATAGCACAAATCGTATTTGCGAAAGCCAAGCATGAACGCGAGTATTCGGGTCAATACGACCACGAAAATATCGATAGTGATGCCTAAATCAGGGAATCGCTGATATTCCAGGAGATCTCCTATTTTATATTTGCGTATTCTCGGATTTTATTCTCACAGCATCCAATCCGCAATTATATTGGTTATCGTATCAGTAAAGGAATATATGCCAGACGTTGATTTTACTATTCCTGGATCCAATGCCATAGTTACCGCCGCAGGCCGCGGTATTGGCAGACAGATTGCTTTCCAACTTGCAGAGGCCGGAATTAACGTTGTTGTCAATGATATTGACCCCACCCCCTTGGAGGAAATACCAGATGCTTTCGAAAATACTCAAGGTGAGGTGTTAACAGTACAGGGCGATGCAAGCGATCCCGATGATATGGAATATCTTATCGAACAAACTACTGATGAATTTGGACGTTTGGATATATTGGTGAATAATGTCGGTATTGCGGGGCCAACAAAACCATGTGAAGAAATCACTCACGATGAATTTATGGGGACATTGGAAGTCAATATTGGTGGGATTTTTAATGCAACCCGAGAAGCGATCCCATATCTTCGAGAAGGATCCTATGGACGGATAATCAATATTTCATCAATGAGTGGCAAACGTCCACTCCAAGATCGAACTCCGTACACAACTGCAAAAATGGGGATTATCGGATTCACACGCACATTAGCAGTCGAACTTGCTGATGACGATATTACAGTAAATGCGATTTGTCCGGGGAGTGTCGAAGGCCCTCGATTAGAACGGGTAATTGAGCGACAGGCAGAGAATCAAAACCGGCCGTATTCTGAAGTCGAACAGGAATTTCGAGAGCATTCACCGATGGAGGAATTTGTTCAAGCAAGTGATGTGGGTGATGCCGTTTTGTTTTTATGTTCTAAACGGTCGACCCACATTACTGGCCAAGACCTCAATGTCACCGCAGGGATAGTCATGTATTGATTGCCAAGAAACTATTCTATACTATTCGGTTGTGCCACCTTGTGGAAATTATAGAAGATTACGCCTGCTATCAGCTAAAATTCGCCTCCAGATTGTCCCAAACTTGATCCATGTATTCACCGGTGAGATTAACAAGTTCTTCAATGGCGTGTTGATCCTCCTCAGAAATGTCGACGAGATCCCGCATTGTCTTGGCGGCTGAAAAATGTTGGATATGAATTGCATTATCTGTAGTGGTTTCATAGACTGCTGTAGTACAAGGCAAAAATCCCACTAATTGTGGGTTAATTTCGATTGTTTTTAGTGCAACTTTCGCATGGCATACGATAATTAAAGCAGATCGTTCGACTGTTGTGTTTAGGCTACCTTCAATAAGCTCATCCAATCTGGTTACTTGTACAGTTTCAAAACCCGCTAATTCGTGTTCGAGTTGGACATACAGTACTACATCTCTAAATTCATCTGCGTCAATTTCGAGATGTAAATCTTCTTTGACTGTTAGACTAGCTGATGAATTGGGACTCATAAGTAATCATTGGAACACCCACGGAAAATAATTCAGGTAGACTGAGTGGTATTATTGGAATAAACGAGGCGAAAATGTATCACTTCAGGGGATGGCGAGCGGTCAACAGGAAAGGGGACTTTCACTTGAAAAGGCGGTCAAATCATCCCTATAATTTATTTAAAGTGGATTTAAAATTTCAACCATGTCATTTGAAACGCAGTCACGAAATACAGAAACTCTGTTACTGGATGGGGGAATCGCTGGTATTATCAGCGGCGTGATCACTGGTTTAATTCTGTATCTGGGTATTAACGAAAATATCATTTCAAAAGCAGTACCGGCGATGATCGGACTCAGGGGTCAACAAGCGGTTATCGGATGGATCCTGTATCTCATAACCAGCGTAATCGTTGGGCTCGTCTATGCATGGATCGATATGAGAGTGAATCTGACAGAATATACTCGAACTATATCTTCCGGTATTATTTCCGGTGCGATATATGGTGTCGCCGTTTGGCTGATTTTTGCAGTCGTTGTTATCCCACTTTGGCTTTCCACTGTTGTCGAATTCGCTGATTCTCCTTCGTTTCCATTTATCAGCGGGCTGGCCCTAATTGGGTATGTCATATTTGGTCTTATTATTGGCGGTGTATATGGAGCCTCCCCTGCATCTTCCTTATAGGATACCTATTGCCGATTTTTTAGCGGATTTATTCCAAAAATTTGGCATTTACGTGTAATATTTGACCTTTCAATGATTCGGAAAACCGCCAATCCAAATAGAATCAGATTCCCCCAAACACCTGGTTGTAACATAACAACCAATGGTCGTGTAATTGATTCAATCGGAATGAGTGGTGGTAATCCATCAACAAGTAGTTTGTAGCCATAGGCTTGGATGTTCAATAAGAAAACACTCAAAACCGGTAGCCATAAATGACCGCTGCGTTCGTATTCAGTCTTTGTTAAGATAATAGCTGCAGGCAACAGTATTAATAGATCATAGGTATAGGCTTGTGGTGCAAAAAGGGGAACACTAATTAAACCCAGCGCAAACACTTCTTTGAAAACATTGTTCTTACGTGTCCCAAGCGATAGGAGAATCACTCCTAATAACCCACCCACACGTAGTGTTTGCAAACCCACTACTCGGATGAGTGTACTTGTCGACTCTTGCATCGCAATTGATAGTCCAAATTCGCTTAATATGGCAGTTCCCAGAGCAAATATACTAATTATGGCATAAAGCGGCTCATAATATGTCGGGCCCCACAAATACCATGTCCGAACACTATTCCATCCCTTTCCCCACTGGAGCACCTCTAAATAGAGTAAAAGATTCTCAATTCCGAACACCGTAATCGAAAGGAACAAGACAAACAAACCACCGAGAGTAGCTCCCAAAAATCGGTCGCGGTCTTGTAACAGATGCGCTCCCGCTGGGGCATAAAATAACTTCATTAACCCCCCAATTGCTGTCAAGAACCCGCTTGCGAACCTGTTACCAACATTCATCGTTTGCCGGCCATAGCGAAATGCGACGAACGAAAAACAAAATATCGCAGCTTGGAAGGTTCCCGTTTGTGCCCATTTAAATGAATAGAGAAATGGTTGAAAGCCAATAATCGCCCACAAAAGAACGATTCGGTCAATAACACCAAGTGAAACTTCCAAGGATCGAACAACCTTTTGAAGCCCAATCCATAACAGACCGAGTGAAAACAATCCCCATAAAATTGGCCCAACCTCATAGGTACTATGAACAAATGGCAATATTGTTAGTACCGAAAAATTCTGAACCCAAGCGAAGATCGTAAAGAGGAGTAAATATGCAGGAGGGTACAAATAACTGCCATGAAATCCCCATCCACCCCGCCAATAAATTGGTTGCCCGTGTAACCATCGATAGATAGCTTCAGTATATGAACTAAAATCATTATAGGTAAACGGTGTGACTTCAAAATTAATCATCCGAAGATACAGATCGATAAATGGGTATACCAGAAAAAACCCTAACACCATACCTGTAAATATAACGAAAAGTGGACGCTGTTTTCGGCTAGCCCATAACCGGGAGATAACCGACATACGAAAAAATATTTTTTATCATTGTTGATAGCGATTTCTATCCAGAATTATCGAAACCGCTTATAAATATAATGATCCATTGGGCCAGATCTGGTTCTTGCCTGAGATCAATGCGATCGATCCATTTTACCCATTGAAATCCACGTCGCTGGGGTGCAACAAGACGAAGAGGAGCTCCATGGCCATGACTTAACCGTTCATTACCGACATGCGTCGCTAACAGCGCCGAACGCGCTTCATCAATGGGAAGCGACCAACGATATCCGGTCACTGATACAAATCGGACGTATGTTACCTTCTCACTGCTGTCGATCTGATCCAGAAGTGAATCAACAGAAATCCCACTCCAAGTCTGTGTCGTATACCACCCACTTGTGCAATCCAATGTTGCGCGTAATCGTTCATTTGTAGCCACTTGTTCATAACTAAAGGCGTGGGTATCGCCTGATAGGTCATGGACGGTCAATTCCCAAGTCTCAGTATCTATCGGTTCGGGATCATCTGCCACCCACGAAGTAATCGGGAAACTCTCATTGCCATTACCTTCTAGGAACGGTTTTGACCCTGTAAATCGATGCGATTTTCCAGGCAACGATAAAAGGGTATTCAAAATTCCTTGTAATCGCCACAATATCGCACTGATGATACCCATCAATACGAATTTAATGGCATTTCTACGATCAGTTAATGTTTTTTGACTTGGGTATTGTATGTGCGAAATTAAGTGAAGAAAGACGACAGGTAGGAGAAGAGCCCCAATTGTTGCATGAAACGTTAATAATGTCCAGTGGAATATCCATGGAGTAAATCCAAATGTCCAGAGAATTCCCGAACCCAAAGCAACCACAACGAGCACTACTGCAATCAAAGAGGTATATATTTCACGATCAATAGAATTATAGTATTTGAGTAATGGGAACACACGATAGAATTTGAATCCGATCAAAATTGTTAATAACACTCCCCCGATTGAGTGAAGCCAAAACACAAATACTTCATCTGGGGATCCTACAGTGAGTGAGTATATACCAGTCACACCTTCTAAAAGAATCACTATTAATATTGACCAATCAATCAGTCGGGGTGGGAGATCGAAGAAGTTGCGAACAGTAACCATTTGTTACATATCTATTCTAGTAATTTCTACTTGCCTATCAATCCTACTCTTAAAACAAATCATATTTTAAATAAATATCAATCTCGAATAGAGCCTATCCTACCATGGATCCTTTGAAATGATACTTCGAACGGCCGAATTCTTTTAGCAATGGGTCGCTTACCGGTGGATATGACCGATTCCAGTTCAATGGATGCCCATACAATCTTTGAGTTATCACCCTCTGAACGGGAGGAAGAAGGAATCTCGCCGATAGACGTTGAGCAGGCACTTCAAGATATAATAGCTAAGGGATCGCAAACAGACAAGATTATCGAAAATTGTGCCTTTCAGGAAGTGAATTTGGATTATGAAACCCTTGATGGAGCGAATAAGCATCCACTGATATTTCGTGAGTGTCAGTTTGAATCTTTTTCAGCTGCCTTTGCTGATATAAGACTTCCGCTCCATTTTGAAAACTGTACCATCGGAGAATTATCAATCGATGGAGCCTATTTTGAGTCAGATATCATACTTCAATCGACGACTGTGCAGGGTTCTGTTTCGGCAATAGAAACACGATTTGAATTAGACGTCGATTTCACTAACACTACCTTTAGCGACGAAGTTGCGATGAACGAGGCAAGTTTCGGCGACGATACGAGCTTTGTCCAAGTTACCTTTAAGGATCGTGCAGAATTTCGTGGCGCGGCATTCCACGGAATGTCAAATGAGCTTGACGATAATGCTGATTTTACCGAATGTACCTTCGAAGAGATTGGTGACTTCCAACAAGCTACGTTTGAATTTGTAACGTTTGAAGAGACAACGTTCCGATCGAGTGCCAACTTTAGTGAAGTTCACTTTGATGGAGATGTCACTTTTACAGGCACTGAGTTTCGGAACGATGTTGATTTTGTCGAGGTTATATTCGGTGAAGATGCTGACTTTTCTAATACTACGTTTGAAGAATCGGCACAGTTTCAAGGAGCAATATTTGAGGGCGGTGCCAGAACAGTCGAGGATGATGCTTCGTTTGAAGGAGCGGAATTTAATAGCTCAGCAAATTTTCGATCTGCTCAATTCAGATATGTGACCTTTGAACAAGCAACGATTGAAGGGCATGCCATGTTTGAAGAATCACAATTCGATGCTGATGCTGACTTTATTCGCATTTCATTTCAGGATGAGGTCGACTTTGATGAGGCACGTTTCGATGGCGATGCGGATTTTTCCCAAGCGGTCTTTGAGGGGCCTGCCGTGTTTCGGGGGGCTGCATTTAGAGGTGAGGCTCTTCACCTTGAGATGAATGCCATATTCGAACAAACAAAATTTCATGCAACTGCGGATTTCGATAACGCCACCTTTACGTCTGCGAATTTTAAACACGCTTATTTCGGGGACGTAATAGATTTCAGTGGCGCGGCATTCGAAGAAATAGAATTTCTCGCTGAACCAATCAGTGGGCATGCCTACGTCAATTTCACCAATGCTGTACTTAAGGAAGGAACTATTATTCAACCTGAAGGAGAATGGATTCGATATGACTTAACGCAAGCCAGTGTTGGTGATATCTCTTTGGAATCTGAAAAAACAGGTGGGCAGCGGGAACTGCTTGATTACTTTCGATTCTGTGACACCGAATTTAATGAATTTGATGGCTATGAATTTGATTTTTCAGAACATACTTACTATTTTGACCGGAATAATTGGAACTTACACACTTTTGATGATCTCAATCCAGATCGTGACTATGCCTTACCTATGTCGCCTGAAAATATTGAGACAACCTATTTGAAAGCCAAAAATGCAGCGTCAAGTGGCGGATTTGTTAAGGCGGCAGGCGAATTTCGAGTGCAACGTCAACGAAATGCCCGCAACAAGTATTTAACGATAGCTCGGAATGCGAATGTCAGCACAGTAAGTCGCATCAGTAGTGCTACTCGTGTCATTGAAAATTACTTCCTTGATATTTCCTGTGGATATGGAATGCGATTAGGCCGCATTCTAACCGTTTTTCTGTTGGCACCACTCTTCCCAGCGTTCCTGTATGCCTTTGGAGGACCGTTATTCCGCACGGAAGCAGGTCAATTATCATCATTTAGCCAATTGTTAACGCCCGAAGGACAAGCGATTTTTTATAAAAATCTCCACTTTAGCTATATTACATTTCTTACAATTGGATATGGCGGCATTGGTCCGAAAGGTGCCTTGGCACGGATGCTCGCCGGATTAGAGGTATATTTAAGTGTAGTTCTTGGAGGACTTGTCCTGTACGCTCTAATCAAGCGGTCTGAACTATAATCGAAAATACCTCATATCCCTGTCTCAAATCGATACTCGGGATCTAAACCGAGATGATACTCTCCTCAATTGAGCGTGGTCATAATAATAGATAATAAATATTTTTTATCCGGCTTTTGCACATTGGATATGGTTCTTGATTGGGACTTACAGGATGCGGTTATCGACGAAATCGAAACATTACGCAATGCTGATCAAGTACCTATGGGAAAAAACGATGTAGAAACTGAATTACTCAACAATTACCATGGGAGAGCCCAGGCTCGAGAGTTTTCATTTGAATCCGATGAACCTGCAACATTAGCTGGTGGAGAAAATCGTGGACTCCGACCTCAAGAATAATTCTTAGCCGGATTTGCATTTTGTCAGCAGTTAATATATGCAAAAAAACGCGTTAGCAACGGGAATTGAGATTTCTGACCTCTCGATGGAGGTTCACGGTGATGTGGATCCTCGCGGAGTGTACGATATTGAGGATATAAATTCGGGAGTCGTATTTCTGAGGAGGGGGATTTTGGAAGGTCCGGCTCTACGTGGGAACGACGGGAGCGGTGTTTGAGGAAGTGATTGAACTATATATCGAAGAGACGTAACATGCGCCGGAGTGATGCGCCTCCCCCTCCACGGTTGGGGGGGAGAACTCGAGTTGCACTCCGTTTAGAGACTAATATTTTGACCCATACTGAATAGATTATTCG
>JBDGRB010000297.1:0-15173 GCA_042218485.1 Halobacteriaceae archaeon
GGCTGTCGGGATTGGGCTTCCTTAACTGTCTGGACAATTTGTTGTAATGCGGTATCCGATCCGACTTTCGTAGCCTCTATAATCAACACGCCATTTTCATTGATTGTTGAACCAATAACGTCATCGCCTTCGCTCTTTTCAACAGGAACAGACTCCCCTGTAACCATCGACTCATCAACAGCTGATTGTCCTTCTATTACTATGCCATCCGTTGGAATTTTTTCACCTGGTCGAACTTTCATCCGATCGCCAACCTCAACGTCCGCAAGCGGAATTTCTGTTGCATTCCCGTTTTCATCAAGCACCGTGGCCGATTCAGCTTCCATTTCCAGAAGTTCACGAAGTGCATTACTGGCTTGGCCTTTGGAACGAGCTTCGAGATAATTACCCAGCGTAATAAATACGAGGATAAGCGCTGCCGTATCAAAATAAAGCCCACCTGCAATCAGTCCAGTGAGAACAGCCACACTATAGAGATATGCTGTCGAAGATCCAAGAGCAATAAGGACATCCATATTAGCACGATTATTTTTAATAAGTGCCTTGTATGAATTCTCATAAAACTGCCACCCTAAGACGATCTGGATAGGTGTCGCAAGTAGAAATTCAATCCACCCAAACTGGATACCATGTATGGATGCTGGAGTAATCGCCCCGCTAAGAAGGTAATGATCAACGAGAAAGAACAACAACGGAATTGATAGTATACCACCGAATATAGTTAGTCGTAATTGTTTCCTAATTTCAGCTTGCCGTGCAACATCACGTCGTTCTTGATCCGATTGTTCTTCGTTTCCCTCATCACGGATCGGCGTATAGCCAGCCTCTTCGATTCTCTCATAGAGTTGCTCTTGGGAAACGGCAGTTGTATTGTATTCAACTTGTGCTTCATCAATTGCATAATTTACTTCAGCAGTAATGACTCCAGGGATCGATCCAAGGGCTGATTCAATAGTTTCCGCACAGTTCGCACAGCTCATATCCGAAATTCCAATCGAAAGGGATACACGCTCGGGATTATAGCCGGCATTTTCGATGGTCTCGTAAATTTCAGCAAGCGATACGACATCGGGATCATATTCGATCAACCCCTCGTCAGTAGCGAAATTGATGTTCGCCTCGAAAATACCCGTTTTCTTTTCCAAGGCATCAGTAATAGTTTGTGAGCAGTTTGCACAACTCATTCCCTGGATAGCTAACTGACTACGCCGGTGACTCATTATGATATTTAGGGGGTCCCTCTTTACATCTGTTTCTCATAAAATTCTAAAGTAATACCTCCGAACTTCTTTGGAAAACAAACTGAACTTCGGCTAGTTGTATCAATTATTTTCCAGTTACTATCATATAGAAATATTAATTTAGATGAATTTATAGGCGTGATACAGAGCCACAGTTATTGTGACTCCAAGTAATATGGTCGGGAGGGCGATTTCTTTGATTGTATCTCCGACTCGAATATGAGTTAGAATGGCCCCAAGCAGAATAATGGTAATCAGAAAACTCCCTGCCAAAGCAAATGTCGGAACAGTTATAAATGCCACCATGAGATAGAGCGCACCAAGTACTTCAATACCACCTATCAGGATACGAAACCATTGAGGATAGCCAAAATGATCAAAATTCTCAACCTGCATATCTATCCCAACAAGTTTCGTTCCTCCAGAACCAAGCATAAACATTCCAAGTAAGCCCTGAAGTCCGAGAAATATGATACTGTCAATAGTCATTGATAGTTTATCTCTCTAACTGGTTGCTCTAGTAAATTTATTTCTTGTTAGCGATCGCGTCGGTCGAACAAATTTCCGTCCCATATACTGAACGACAACACCAGTACCAAATGCTACCGTGACCAGCGGAAACGCTAACAGAACAACAACGGCCAGTGGGGCCACACCTGCAAGGACCACACCGTATACACTGTAACTCGACACTGGATCATTATGTTTATATTGTTTAGGTGATACTTTGTACATTTGTATTTAATTGTAAAAAGAGATAGCTCTATCACCATAACTCCCAACCAACTGGGGCTTTTTAAGTAAATGAAGCGATCCTCATCAATTTAGTACCACTCGTGGGCAAAAAATATGCAATACAATATATGGTGAAACCGCCCAATCATATCTATATGCCGTCGAAGAGGGGTTGCGTTGACATTTCCCTCGAAAACTGAGGGTTTATATTTTACTATTCCTGTGGTGTGTCCGAAAAATTCCACTGATGTTACTAGATCTCAAGTTTCGAAGGTAAGTTCTCGATTCAGTTGATTTAAACCATGGTGAATAACTTCTGTACATCGACGATATCGACATCACCATCGTTATTGTAATCAAATGCAGACGGATTGTTTTGAATTACGTTACTTCCTAAATGAGCAAACATTGCTTGTACATCAACAATATTGACTGTGCCGTCGCCGTTCACGTCTTCATAGAGCCCGTCATTATCGAGATCCTTCGGTTCATTTGTAAAGCCAGGAATCGTCTTCGGTCCTTCATTTACTACCGTAATCGAGGCGAAGGTCACCGTCCGGATGTCTATATTTGTGCTATCCTGGACTGTAGCATTAAATTCATATGTAGTGTCATTTGTGACAGTTGGGGTGGCTAAAGTGAATGAAACAGAAACACTTACGCTAACATTGCCACCGCCAGTTGGACTTATAGCAAATGTAATTGTATCAACAACGCTATCAGCATCTGGTCCATCGACAATTTCAACACTCGAAGTAATCGAAATCGTTGCGCCTGATGTAGCATTAGTTGCTGATGCAGAACTCACAGCAAAACCAGATTGGGTAGCCAGGGCATCTGGTACAGTAATATAGAAGGTATCCGTATCGCCATCTTTGCTAATGCCATCAACAGTGAAACTTAATGTCGCGTTGCTAAACATGCTATTTTCAGTCGGTGTTGAGGGTGAAATGTTACCGTCATGAACATTCACGGCAGCTGTTGTAATTCCGAACGTTCCAACTAATCCCATAATAATGACACTCAGCAGAATGACACCACGAATTTGATCGAGATAGCCGGATGGTGACATATTATATCAACCCATTTTGATGGTAATGGAAAGGACTCATAATGCCTTGTGGCCAAATTTATTAATAAACCATCCCAGTATATTCCACGTAACTGCTAACTTATCTCCAACAATGACAATTAATATGGAGGAGACAAATCTCTCATTTGTTGTCAATCAATTGCGGAAAGAATTCGGATCAGTGACAGCACTTAATGATGTAAGTTTGTCTATCAATGGACCAAAGATTCTCGGTATTGCTGGTCCGAACGGATCCGGGAAAACCACGCTAATTCAATGTCTGTTGGGGTTGGTCTCTCCAACCGAAGGCGAAATAATGGTTGGAGGTACACATCCGATGTCATTTAATGCCGATGACAGACGGCAGATCGGATACATGCCCCAGCACACAGCTATCTATTCTGACTTAACAGTCCGAGAAAACGTATCGTTTTTTGCCCAATTATATGACGTTAAGGATCGCGCTTCTGCGGTCAATCGTAGTTTATCGTTCGTCGATTTAACTGATCGCCAAGATAGTAAAATCAATGAGCTTTCAGGTGGGATGATACGACGCACGAGCCTTGCTTGTGCGCTTGTTCACGATCCAGACATCTTATTTCTCGATGAGCCAACAGTGGGTCTCGATCCAGAATTGCGCGCCTCAATGTGGCAAGGGTTTCGCCAGCATCGTGATGATGACACTATCGTCGTGGTATCAACTCATTATCTTGATGAAGTCAGACACTGTGACGAAGTCCTTTTTCTCCGTGACGGGCAAGTCCTCGCACTCGACACACCAGAAGCGTTTCTTAATATGACAGATACGGATGATTTGGAGGATGCATTCCTTGCTCTATTGGAAGAAAATGAACCTAATCCATCACCAATGGATAACAAATTAGATATTGACGGTGGAAACGGAGGAATGGCACCTTGAATGGAATGCTTCCAGTGGCAGGGCGGATCCTCCGCTCTCTCAGAGGTGACCGACGAACACTCGCATTAGTTGTTATTGTTCCAGCATTTGTAATTTACTTGCTGAGTGAAGTATTTGTACGATCAGAAATTGTGGCGCCGGTCGTTCTTGCCGTTGTTGTTTTCTTTCTGACATATCTACTTACCGCTATTGGTTTCCTGCGTGAACGGACAGCAGGGACATTAGAACGGATCCTGGTAGCACCTGTCTCGAAGACAGGTCTAGTTTTCGGCTATATTCTCGGATATGGTGTCCTCGCGACTGTACAGTCACTGATCCTTCTGGTAGCAGCGATCGAATTTTTGGACGTGACTTTTGCCCATGGAATTGGATTGTTCATCCTCGTGGAATTACTTGGTGCCTTAACTGCACTTGGGATTGGAATCGTGCTGTCTTTGTTCGCCGAAAATGAATTTCAGGCGATACAGTTTATTCCGGTTGTAATTACACCACAGGTTATCCTCGGCGGAACGTTCCTGCCAATCGAAAAACTACCAATTTATCTCGAATGGCCAGCGCGGGTTATGCCAGTCACGTATCTTATTGACGCCATGCGGTATGTCGTTCTAAACCATGGGACAACCCAAGCATTCCATAAAGCAATGTTCGCTCTCACAGTTTTTGCCCTTGGAGCCATAGTCGTTGCTGGAGTTATGGTTCGACGGACAGGCTAATTATATATTGCCTTTATTGGAAGCGACGTTTGAGAAGTTATATTTTTAGTCTGTGGTCATAGATTGATTCCGCTGGCGGGCCGACGCTGGTGGCGTATGCGTCCCAAATTCCGGATGAGTCTCTTTCATCCAGAAATACACAATAGTACTGGAGAGAAACATTAACACTGCAGTCAATATAAAGGCGGTTTCAAGAGACATAATCTCCATTGTAAGACCGATAACTAAGGCACCAACGCCATACCCAGCATCTCGCCACATTCGATAGACACCCATACCGGCCGCCCGCCAGTCAGGGTGACACGCGTCCCCTGGGACTGTCATCAAATTAGGATAGAGAAGTGCCATACCAAATCCTGAAAGACAAGCCAATACTACCCATAGAACGTATTTGTTGACAAGGATTATTCCGAAGACACCGGCACCAGCAAGAATCATGCCGACAAGGATAGGCGGTCGACGGCCAATCCGATCAGCAAGCCGGCCTGTTCCAATCTGGAAAATATACATCACACTATGCATACTGACAACGATTCCAACGCCCGTGATACCGATACCTTGTTTTATGAGATACAATGGCACTGCAATCCAGAATAAGGTATCAACGAAATTCTCAATATGCCCGGCCTGAGCTACCGCAAATAGTGTTTTATCGCCATATGTCGCTCGTTTAAATACTTCTATAAACGGCAAATTCGCTTCATACTGACTATCGACATCGTCACCAGTTGCATATTGGATTGTTTCCTTCACTAAAAACAGCGAGATGAGAAATGCGACACCGACGACTCCGATCATAAAGTAGAATGGTTCGGGTCGAATACGTATCCGACCCGCAATAATACCGGTAATCCAGGCCCCAACAGCGACACCCGTATAGCCAGATGCTTCATCAATACCTACTGCAAGACCGCGTTGTTCAGGTTTTGCCAGATCAACCTTTGCATTGATTGCCATGCTCCACGTTAAGGCCTGATTAATTCCAAGTAAGATGTTACCAGCAATGATCCAGGTCCATGTTGGTGCAAAAATTAGAATTATCGGTAATGGTAGCGCTGTTGCCCAGCCAATAACTAATACTGGTTTGCGACCATATTCTTCTCCCCATTTTCCAGCATATAAGTTTAAGAATGCTTTCACAAATCCAAAGCTAGTGACGAAGGATCCCACGATCAATAACGATTCAACACCAAACACATCTCGCCCGATAATCGGGACCACAGCGCGTTCTGATCCTATCGTTAGGCCGGTAGCAAATACCAATAAAATATGGAGACTAAATTGTGAAAAATGCTCTCGAATCCCATATGTATGTTGTGATGTCGGTTGTTCTCCCATTGTTGCCGATTATTCTGCAGCACACTGATTGGGACCAAGTTCAATCTGTTGGACATCCATGTTGTCTAACTCGGTTTGTCCGACATTGGCTTGTTTAATTTGTGTATGATTGGGGGGTGTTTCAGGTATGTCTTCAGTGATACGCTGCACGAATCTATCCTTATTATAGGTGAGTAGATCATTTCGTTCACGAACTTCTTTCAGCAACATAGCCTTTGGGGGGAATGGGGCGTCCGAATCATGCGCAGGGAGTACCCAGCGATCATCTTGTTTGGCCAATAACTCCTGAAGACTTTCGTATAATGTCTTTGCGCGGTCTGTAATTTCATTTTGTCCCGCACTTTCGAGATCAGGACGACCAACACTATCGAGGAAAAGTGTATCACCGGTAAGAAGAGCTTCTTCTCCGATATCAAATGTCACACTCCCTTCAGTATGACCTGGAGTGTGAATAACTTCAATAGTCAAATCGCCAAGAGTCAGTTCCGTCCCATCACCAATGAGGGTTGGTTTATCGAGAGTACCAATATCGGCATGGTGAAGATAATAAGGAACATCGTACACGTTTGCGAGTTTTCGAGCTCCAGAAATATGATCGGCATGGGCGTGAGTCTCCGTAACTGCCGTGAGGGTGGCATTGAAGTATTCAAGAATTGTTTGGTATTTCCCAATATATTGACTTGGATCAATTACCATAGCTTCCCCACGTGATATGACGATATAAGAGAGACAACCCGTTCCAGGACGTGCAACTTGGATTAAATATCCTGATTCCGTTGGAATTTCAGCGTAATTGTGGACACGGCCCCATCCTTGCATTCCATCAGTCATCGTTTTCGCCTCATACCCCATTTCCTGAAGGAGGTCAGTGGCGGTAGCGGACATCTTCCCAACGGCACAAACGGTGACGATTTCTTTGTTTTGAGGGAGGTCTTGTAGCTTTGTTCGGGCTGAATCGAGATCGGATTTAAGATCCTCATAAACATTGATATTTTTACTCCCAGGAACATGCCATTCCTCATACCCATCTGGCGGTCTGATGTCAAGTAACAATAAATCATCATCCTCTTCTTCGATACGTTTCGCCACAGTATCTGGTGCAATCTGTGTCATAGTAAGAAAAACACATTAAACCACGAAAGTGACATCTCCGGATATATTGGAGGTGTTTAAATACACAATTGTTCAAATCATTTCACATTAGAACCTTATGTGTGGGGATCGCAGAATTGTGGATGACTCACATAAGTAGGCAAATCAGAATGAATAGTGGCTTATTTCGTTATATTACTTAAAAGAATCCCACATTTTGGACATAACTAATTTTACAGTTCCTCCAATACCTATACATGATCAGCTAATGCGAGAAGCTATTATCCAACTTAGCGATTCAGAACTAGAGGCGATGGGGATCAAAGATATCGTTGCGGCTACCCGCGAAGCGGGACTCCAAGATATTACGGAAATGGTTTGTGAAGGAGTTGGTGGCATCGTTCAAGTCCAAGTTGATGAACCACTGCCTGAAGAGGATTTCGATGATTTCGAGGCTGTGAAATGGTGGGAAAAACTGGCCGAAACGGACTCACGAGTCACCTATTTATTCAAAATCGAACCGCCGGATCCCCCGACCGATGAGGGTCTCGACGATCATGCAACCGCGCATGAAGTTTCGACAGTTAACGAAGGAGGGATTGAACTCTCTGTTGTCGGCTCTCAAGATGAAATCGGGGATAGTATTGCAGCGATTAATGAGGGAGGACTTAACCCACTTCTCCAACGATTGACCGATTTCGATGGATCTAATTCACCAACCGTCGATAGTCTTACGGAACGGCAACGGGAAACTGTGGAGATAGCCCACGAAATGGGTTACTATGAAGTGCCTCGTCAAGCTTCAACAGATGACATTGCAGACGAAATTGGTTTGGACCCATCAACTGTCGCTGAACATCTTCAACGGGCTGAACATAACATCTTAGGAAATATACTTAATCAGTGACTTGCAAGAAAGCGTTACTTGATTTGAGGAAATGCCTCACTAAAGAGAAATCATTGGATAATATAATTCTCAAATCTGAGTCCTCTCCGAAGTATCCGTAACTTCTTCTGAATCACTCAAATGGCGTTGAAGACGTCGATATCCGAGTAAAGATATACCAATGATTAGATATGGGACTACTACCAGGACAGTAAACAAGAGTAATGCATCGTAAGTCCCGACGATTGCAGGTCGACCAATCGATGCTACCGATGGCAACAATAGCCGAATCAAAATCAATCCCAGTACCATTGCATGATGATACCATTTAAATGACTGGAATAATTCTCGTCGGGAACCATAGACAAATACCGCGACGAGTGCATAGGAATAAACGAGTATAAATCCTGCATTCATCAGAAAATGCGACAGATCGCCAGATATGGATTTGAAAAATGGGCTCATAAATAATATCGCCACGAGAAATGCAATTATATGATGATACCATTTAAACGACTGCAAAAATTCTCGTAACGATGTAATTTCCATACGTATGAATAGTGTCCCAGCTCCGTAAAACTACGCACTCAATAGAATGGATTACTCACCGACGATCTGTAATAAAGTGTGATAAAGTCATCAATTATTCAATTCGCTGTGCCATAAATCAGCGAACTCGATGGTGACTGAATCCACAAACTTGTTCTCCTGCTTGGAAGGTTGTTAGTGGGCGAAGAAAAGAACCCCTTAGATTGAAGTGATTTCTCCGCGGGTATAGTCCTATGGGACTGGGAGAAATTATATCAGCAACGATTCACATTGTTTTCGCAGGCTTATGGACGGGAAGTGTAATGTTTATTGCACTTGTTGGGATGCCGAAAGATGGCATTTACCGCTTTCAGTGGATATCCAGAATCAGTGCTATTCTCCTTGTACTCACTGGTGCTCATCTCGCGACGGTCCGATTTCCTGAAAATGCCTTTACCACATCGGGTAGAGGGTGGGCAGTTATTTTCATGGTAATCCTATGGTTTCTATTGGCGGCGATTAGTGAAGTTGCAGCGAATCGATATGAGGATGGAACAGCAAATGCTATGCCGCTGTTTAGAGTAGGTGGTGTTATTGCTACATTGTTATTGATTGATGCTGGTATACTAGTTGGCACATGAACAACTCAATTTGATCTCCTCCAACTCCTGATCAGAAGTTTCACATCGGACTATCAAGAGTACGATCATTGCAACAGAATTTACTGAGCGGAGGACAAATTACAGGAGAAATCGGGGGATTTCGAAGTATCAGATAAAATGATCAATGTATTTGAATTTAACATAAAATATCAGCGATGACTGTAGCATTGCTTGGCATCGGTGCTGATTCAACAAATGCCACCCCTACCCCACCAGTATATGCCGATGGTAGCTTTGAATATATTCCAATTCCAGAAGCCCAAGGTCCAGAAGGCACTGTTGAGACACGGACCTACGGAAACACAAGGCTTCGTCATCAAGATGCCCCGATGGCTGAATTTCTCAACGGGATTGATCCCCACGGCAGGGGCAACTTTACAATTACTGGCCAAGAGTTAGTCGAATGGCCCCTCCATTACGATCCAAACTTTGAAGCTCTCACCTATGGGGAAACAACAAGTCGGGGTGCATATACAAAAATACTTCGCAATTTGCAAGAGGGAGATATCGTCGCATTTTATACAGGCCTACAACAGGAAAATGATGGATATAGACATCGATACATCATCGGTTATTTTACTGTCGATGAAATTCTCGATTGCCAGAATCTCGAATGGAATGGCCAAGAAACCCGATTCAGCGATTTGTCAAAATCTGAGCAAGAACAACTCATGGATAATTATTGTGGGAATGCCCATGCCAAACGCTTCAAAGCTACAGGTGAAATTGCAGATAATGATGGACTCGTGATTGTTAATGGGACAGAACCAAGCACCCTCTTAAATACGGCGTTTAGAATCAGTAAGCAAAGCGATAATGGACATTATTATTTGACTGATAGATTGCAAAGGAGATTCCAACCGGATCCGAGTGGCGATCCTGCGAAAAATGCCCATCTGGGCGGCGTAAAAACGGGGCATAGACTAAATATAGATATCGATGAATTCCAGGCGCTTGTCGAGTAAACTTGTTGATTTTACGCCTTGCGATTTCGCTACCTGTATGACCGAATAATATCCTTTATATTTCGGCCAATATTAGTCGAGGTATGACTGAGATTAGTCGGGAAATCGATGAAGATGGACTTCGGTCTTTTCTCACAACGGAATTAGGAGTTGATGTCACCGGAATGAAAACTATCCATGATGGTCTTAATCTCTCTATTGCCATCTCTACATCGGAAATGGAACCTGCATATGTTCTCCGGCGTCCGAATAAACTACGGCATACAGAGTCATTTAACGAGATACACCAAGAATACGGAGTAATGAAGCGACTCCAAGAGACCAATATACCCACGCCTGACCCCGTGCTCCTTTGTGAAGATGAGGAGTTACTCGGAGAACCGTTTTTGGTAATGAAATATCTCGATGGTGAAGTAATTCCATTAGGTTCGAATTTACCGGAACGTTTCCAAAATCAATCTGCCCGTAATCAAATTGCCACCCGGCTGATCGATACACTTGCCGAGCTTCATTCTGTATCTGTAGAGCCATTTAGAGATATTTGCGATTATGAAAGTACTGCAGATCAAGTTTCGCGTGTTGTCAATCGTCTGAAAACAACAACAAAAATAACCGGCCATGAACCGCCAGCAATCTGGGACATTGCGGACTGGTTAGAACAAAATGTGCCTACTGAATCAGAAATGACACTTATTCACGGTGATTATAGACCAGGTAATGTCCTTTTCGGGAAATCAACACCGCCCAAAATTGTTGGTGTTATCGACTGGGAAACGGCATTTCTCGGTGATCCGTTCGTCGAACTTGGATATTTATTACTTCGATGGCGAGATGAGGGCGATTCTATGCCAAATCTAGACGCACTGAAAAACAAGTATTCAAATCCAGACGCACTGGAAACGTTACGGAAACGAAATAATCGAGGGTTAGCGCCGTTCACTAATCAACCCGGTAGTCCAAGTCGAAAAACGCTTATTAGACGGTATGAGAAACAAACTGGTTATATTTTTCAGAATGATCGGTTTTATAGAGCCTTTGCGGCATTTGTACTTACCTCGGTATGGGAAGACCTCTATCGGTATCAGGTCGAGGCAGGAATTGAGTCTAACCGAGAGCCACATATCGATTATATGGCAATGCTGGCAAAGAGTATTATAAGCGAAAATAAATAACGTAAAAATTCCTCGCCGCTGTAAAATTAGTACATTTTGTTCAAAACCTGATTACGATACCGTACAGAGATTCTCTCCTGCACTGGCATCCAACATACTTCGATGCAAAACGAATGATTGAAGTTAATTCTTCCCTTCGTGACGGTGTATATGCCCAAGTCAGAAGATATTGATGTATTAAAAGAACTGGCAAGTCTGCCCACGATTGCTCATCCGACGGTATCTCCGGAAGGGGACACTGTGGCCCTCTACTATGACGGAACCGGTAGGAATGAACTCCACCTACTGGATATCGAGACCGGCGAATTAACACAAGTTAGTGATGGAGAAGTGCCACGTAATGCACGCTGGTATATCAAGTGGAGTGCCAATAGCGAACAAGTGTTTTATCACCTCGATGAAGATGGCAATGAACAAAATGATATTCACACCATCGATCGTGAAGGTAACGCCCGATCAGTTATCGAAATGGATGGGCAAGTCACACTCTCAGATGTTGGTGATGACGGAGAGACGCTGATTGTTGGATCCACCCGTGATGGTCAAATGAATCTCTATTATCACAACCTCTCCAGTGCTGAAACCACCAAGCTTACAAATTACGATGAAGCAACTGGGAGTGCTCGACTTTCGCCGGACTGTGATCACCTGGCTTTCAGTACAAACGAAACTGATGATAAGAGCAACACCGATGTCTACGTCGCAACATTGACGAATATCGATGAGATGCAAAACACAGATGGCAGTAATTTCTTGAATGCCCGCAATCTGGAAATCGGCGAAATCGGCGCCGAAGCTTCTCCAAGTGATTGGGGACCTGAGGGCAAGCGGCTTCTTGTCCAAGATAATACCGAAGACCTAGAACGTGCAGGTATCTATAATCTTGATAACGATGAAATCCAGTGGTATGGTAATGATGAGTTCTCGGAATCACCAATGAGTTTCCTACCAAATGGAGACCGCTTCCTAGCAACACGCACCCGTGAAGCCGTGACTGTACCAATAATTTACGATGTTGAATCCGGGGAATCACGGGAATTAGAACTACCCGATGGTGTTTCTTCTTTCGGGTGGGCAGGGGAATCCGTTGTTTCTGAAAACCAAGTACTTATTCAACACACAACTCCCACCAGACGCACTGAGTTGCTTCTCTACGATCTCAATGCCGATGAATACGAAGTACTTAAGGAAGCCGAGTATGGTCCTTTCGACCCTGACGAAGATTTTGCAGATGCCACGTACTTCAGGTTTCCCTCGGATGGTGTCCCAGAGACAACCGCCCACGCTGTGGATCATGACTCCTATGATGAACTAGAGATCGGCGGATTACTGTATGATTGTGGAGAACATCCGTCACCACTGATCGTTAATCCCCACGGCGGACCACCTGTTCGGGATACCAAGTCATTCGATCTGTATACACAGACACTCATCCAACGGGGCTATAGTGTGCTGAAGGTGAATTACCGTGGATCCTCAGGTCGGGGCCGCGAGTTCCTTCGACGGCTCTACGATGACTGGGGTGGTGCCGAACAGGGCGATGTTGCGACTGGTCTTGAGTATGTCCTTGAAAACCACGACTGGATAGATGAGGATCGGATTGTGGTTTTCGGGGGTTCATATGGAGGTTACTCAGCATATTGGCAGATGGTACAGTATCCAGAATTGTATGATGCAGGCATCGCTTGGATTGGAGTAAGTGACCTGCCGGATATGTATGAGAACACAATGCCACATTTCAAGACAGAATTAATGGAGAAATACCTCGGAAAGCCAGAAGAAAATCCTGACCTCTATGAAGAGCGATCACCTTCAACGCATGCTAATAATGTTGCTGCGCCTCTTCTCATCGTTCATGGTGTAAATGATCGCCGAGTACCCATTTCTCAAGCCCGCATCTTCCGTGATGAACTTGAACAGGCAGGATATAGCGAGGGTGAGGATGGCGAATTCGAATATCATGAACTCGGTGAAGAAGGGCATGCCTCTTCTGATCAACGAAAGAAACTGCGTATGTTCCGAATCCTTGATGATTTCCTTCAGCGACGTGTGCCATCTGAATCTGAAAAATCATCACAGAAATAAAACTCTAGTCAGATCAAAACCTTTGGACAGATAAGTCAGATCACTCCGAAGCTTCGTATGATCTACTTAAATTGGTTCCTGCAGTAACAGCTAGAGAGAAAACATCTTCAAGTCGCTCCTCGGGCTTTTCAGCGGGTTTCCATTCCCACTGCGCATCAGTGAGTCGATCGAACGGAGCAAAGACCGCACTGGAAATAACATCTCGAATATCTGCAATAGCAAATAACGCAGAGGCTTCCATTTCAACAGTCAATACCCCGTCTGTAGCAAAATGCTCAATCTCGGCCTTGGTTTCTCGGTAAAATGCATCTGTGGTCCAAGTTACCCCAGTATGATAAGGAATTCCGCAGTTATCTGCTGCCATTTCGAGTTCCGTTACAAGACTCGGCGATGCTTCGGCAGGTTCCGAGGCTTCGAGATAATGATATGACGTTCCTTCGTCTCGAATCGCCGTCTCCGCAATAACGATGTCACCAGGTTCAACGGCTGGTTGCAGAGTGGCACAACCGCCAACAATACAGAATATGTCTCCTCCTAATGCGATCAATTCTTCGACGATGATTGCTAATGTTGGCGCTCCGATACCAAACTCTCCAACGATACCAATCTTCTCATCAGTTACATCTACAGGCAGAGCAGGCCGAGTGCCTCGGGGCTTGACCCCGAGGCGGTTCACCGTATACATCGAATAAACGTTTGTTTCAAGATCGATAGCTTCGGATTCCGGACGGCTTGCAATTGACTCAAAGAGATAGTCTTGAAAAGTAAGAATAATTACATCAGGCAGTGACGGCCATTCAGAGGGATCACCGTACCGGTGCTCTAGTCTTGTCTCAGGAGTCATGAAAGCAGATTTATCGTATTTTGCTTGATAGGTCGGTATAGTCACAGTTGTTGAGTGTTTGGTTACAAGAAAGTAATTATAGATTTTCCGATTATCGAAAATTAAATTGAGAGTAATCGGAAAATGGGAGGTGTCGATTCTGAATCCGGATCATTGGTAAGAACCAAGGATTATTTTTCAAAAATGGAATTATCGTTCCTTATGGATATCTTAACTAATAATTAATATTACTCATATTTATGATTCCGTGCAGTTCTGTGGATCCTCAATACAAGGGTTGCCCGGAGGAGTTTTATTGAGATCAAGGGGGCTGACAGCATAAAATTGAAGATCAGATCCAGTGAAAACCGCCTGGATCCGGTAGTCTTGATCGGTAACTCGCCAAGGATATTTGCCGGCTCTCTTACGGCCAATAATTGCAGCACCGCCGGCTTCAAGACCGGAAAGTTGAGCAATATTGGAATCCATTTTCACTTCGATGGTATAGAAATTAACCCAATAATCATCGCTCTCAATATCCAACGAAATAGAAGGGAAGTCCTTCTGTTCACCAGCCTCTACAGTGAAGGACTGATCAAGAGCAGTATTTTGCTTCGATGGGGCTTTGCACGATGGATTTGCATAAAGACATGCAGGATCCATTATATGGGTAATTGTTATAGTTCCTGAATGTCGGGTATTAGTCTGGTTATCAATACTGAGTTTTATACCAACTGTGCCTGCTGAGGTATTGTTAGTGTTCTTGGTTTCAGTATCTCGAGTAGCTTGCGGTATTGTCGTGGTAGCATCCCTGCCAGCGACCGTACTATTGAGACATCCAGCAATGGTCGTACCGAGTGCGATGCCTGTTGCTTGCAGGATTTTACGTCTAAGCACACATACTTCTATTTCGAGACGAATAAAAAGAAAAAGGTAAGGTCA
>JBDGRB010000243.1:0-14755 GCA_042218485.1 Halobacteriaceae archaeon
AAAACAGCTACGTCAAATGCAAGAACAACAAGGAGAAGAAACCGTTCAAAGTCGAGCCATGTACCAGTGAATCGCCTCGGGGTCACGCCCGGCATTCGCTTTGACTGCATGTAAGACTAATGTAAATAATTACCACGAAAATTGTGGAGCTGATTAACTACCAAAGTACTCATCTATGAGAAAATACAGATTTGTTATTAAACCCTTAAATAAATCACCCTAATTAATCAATATAAATGGTAGAGAAAGTGTTGTGGCCGGCATTTTTTGATGCTGATCTTTCACGACAGGAGGGACGCCGTGTTCCCACCGATCTTAGTGTTGAAGACCCAACTGTTGATGAAATTGCAGATGCTGTTGGCCAAGTTGGGTATGATGCTGTTATTGAACGTGATAAGGCATATCCTCGAGAACACTGGCGGACCCGCGGCCGCGTCCTCGTGAAAAATGCAGATGATGCTACAAAAGGAGATTTAATACAAGCAGTTGCTGCATATATTCAAGCCCTTCGAGAAGAATGAAACGACTTGGGAACGTAAATCGCATAAGCCAAGGGAAGGCAATCATAGATAGTGAAACAGACTCGCCTCCCGATATTGGAACTGCTGTCATTAATGATCAACTATCGCAAGTCGGAGAAATCGTTGATATAATTGGTCCGACAACTAGCCCATTTGTTGTTTTAATGCCTGATTCGGGAATCCATCCACCTGATTTACTCGGCGAGACTCTCTATACGCGTGATTGATTGAGGATCCATCCATACCACTGCCCTACCTCCAATCGGGTAAAGATACAATATTTACTGCGTTTTGGCACCTTCGAGCAGATAGATTCGTCTCGATCCAGAAATACAAAAGAATGTTTAATATTCTCATCGTCATAATAAGTACAAGATTACTCTGTCAATTTCCGGAATAATTGAAAAATTCATTCCTTATATCCACCATATGCAGTGATGTTTCGCCTCCCGAAATCTCTTGACTTACCTGGCTGGATTACTCACGGCGGAATCCTTTTTCTTCAGGGCGGGGAGGAAGTCAATCTTTGAATATCTGTAACGAAAAGTAAAATCATATTAATATACCTTCCCCACCTTGATATATGGAAACGAATGATGGATCAGATGGTTCTGAAGATGAATTAAATTTGGTCCAGTTGATACCAATTGGTGGTGTATACCTTTTATTTTTATTAACGGTTTTTGGCGGGATACTGTTAGCACCCCGATATGCGACCGCCGGATTGCAGGCATTTGAGGATCCGTCTAATGTCGCAATTCCCGGGTTCATTTTCCTTGAAATAATAATTATCACTGGCGTATTTATCCTTGCTCTCAAATACGATTTCGGCGAAACAGCTATTAGAGTCGTCTTTATCGCAATATTTTTACTTATTATTCATACTGTTTTTGCGGTAATCCTTCCGATTAGACCGATAATCATTATAGCATTACTGCTCGGTATTGGGGTTGTGCTGTGGGTATATCCAGAGTGGTATGTATTAGATATTACAGGAGTAATAGGCGGGGCCAGTATGATCGCATTGTTTGGTATCAGTTTGGCTCCATTACCTATACTATTATTACTGGTGATAATGGCCTTATATGATGCGTATAGTGTATATATAAGCGGACATATGAAACAATTGGCCCAAGGCGTCGGTGATCTCAAAATCCCGATGGTCTTTGTCGTTCCTCCGTCGCTTTCCTATTCGATACTGGAGTCAGATAATATAATGGAAGACGCGAATGATAAGGGCGTTGCGTTCCTTGGACTTGGGGATGCCTTTTTCCCAGGAACATTAATCGTTAGTGCGGGCCATTTTATCCAGTCCTCAATTACGATTGCTAATGTAACTATTAATGCTCCAGCAGCAGGGGCATTTATTGGTAGCCTCCTCGGCATGGTATTACTCCAAATTCTTGCAAATAAAATTGAAGGCGTTCACGCTGGGTTGCCTGCGCTGAATGGGTCCGTCATCGGCGGGTATTTAATCGCTGCGCTACTAAGTGGAGTTTCACTCACTACAGCACTTGGCTTGCACCCATTTCTTTAGAGGGGTCACTAGACAATCCGAGGTGAAAACCAATATAGTACTTATAGCAGATTATTTTCCAGTAAGGGCCTCGCTTGCTGGTGATAATGAGAGTGAAGTACCGAGATTTTGCTCCTGTGCCTTTTGATATAACATATATGCTGCTGCGACGGTCTCGATACCAGTACCTCCGCTATCAAATAATGTAATCTCATCATCGTGTTCACGACCAGGGGCATTACCAGCAACAATTGTACCGAGTTCAGCATGGATGTGATCTTCATCAATTTCTTCTTGTTCGACCGCAGCAAGAAACGCACCAGCATCTTGAAACACACGTTCCCGAAGATCGGGAACGTATTTCGATCGGGAAACAGTTGTTGTGTCAACCTCTCGCTTGTTTGGATCATATTGACCCATCGCCGTTATATGCATGCCAGGTTCCAATAACTCACCATCAAATACCGGTGTGGATGCAGTCGTCGCTGTGATGACGATATCCGAATCTTCGATGGCTGCAGCAACTGATGATACAGCGGCTATTGACGCATCCAATCGATCATTCATCTGGGCTGCGAAGTCTTCACGATGGGATTTCGTGGGCGAAAATACCCAGACTTTTTCGAGGTCTCGGACCGCCGCTGTAGCCAGCAACTGCCCACGTGCTTGAGCACCACTGCCAATTATTGCTGCTGTGTGAGCATCATCTCGAGCCAATGCATCGACACCGACAGCACCAGCCGCTCCAGTCTTGAAAGGATTCATGCTTGCTCCATCAAGAATCGCAAGCGGCTCCCCCGTCTGAGCATCAAATAACGGCGTGATAAAGAAAGCATCTTCACTCTCAAATCCAGCACTATACATATAGCCCCCCATGGCACCGGTATCAGGGAGAATAGTCGAATATCCAGTCAACATCCCAGATGGATCGTCCCGTGCTAATCGATTACGAGGATGTGCAGGAGCACCCTCTCCCCGTTGCCGGTATCCTTCGTGAACAACATCGACATATTCACTAGGGGCCGCCAAATCATCGACATCCTCACTGGTTAGAAACAGCAACTCATTCATATCTAATAACCACAATCGACGAAGCCAAAAAACATCCGAATTGCAAAAATAACCGGACTATGCCTCAGATGGCAGTCCGCTATCCTGTGCTTGGTATTGCTGGTAGATATGTACAGGAGAATTGACAAAGAGAGCGTGGCCAATTAAAAGAACACTCATAATCCCACTGAGAAGGATAGCATTTGACAACGGTGCCCCAATAATCATCGTCGCCCCAATCAGCGAAGTCACCAACACTGGAATCAACCCTAAAATAACATCATAATACTCTACCATGGTTATTTATAACTTTGTATGTTAGATATATAAAATTTAGGGGTAGATAATCAATACCTAATTAATCCCTTCTTTCTCTCTAATATATAACAAATAAATAAGTTATATATAACGTTTATTTATCGAAAATACGAGTAACCGACCGACTGAAATAAAAAGACTGCCGAACCCCATGGTCACAACAATAAAACTCAGAGGCGTCCCTCCATGGAAATATGTCGTTAATCGTAAAAGTTGAGCTATTATATCTGCACCGATCCACGATATGATAGCTGAAACAAGAAGTGACCGACGGTCTGCTAATATCTTTGAGGCATATGCCCCTAGCAATAAACTACTAATTATCCAACCGATGACAAACGGTGTTGCGGTATTCAGAAACCATCCGAATTCTTGAAATGGATTGATATGATGGCGAAGCTCGCCAAGTAGAAGAAACGATATAATTGCGACAATATCGATCGGTCCATAGAGTAAAAGCGCCATTCGATCAATTTCACCGAAATTTTCCATTAGTTTCATAGCTTGATCATTGTGGTTTTTCTGCAACAAGGGTATAGGAAAATCCATCAGAAATTTTTGAGGCTTGAAAACCAACGTTCTGTAGACTGGTGATGAGTTCTTCCGGTGTGTAAAACGTTGATTGGAATCCAAGCAGGTGTTCACCAAAAGTGAGAATCCGCCCACGTACCGTGGCAGGGTTAAACTCTTGAATTACGAGTATGCCGCCATTGGGTAATAATTCATAGAACTGGGATAAGTTAGAGAGTGGATCCGGAAAATGGTGAAACGCATCTACGATGAGAAATCCCTCGACTTCATCGGAACAAATCGGCAGCTTCGATACATCACCGAGGATACATTCAAGTCCCTTTTGGTGTGCTTGTTGAAGCATACCGATCGATGCATCAAGGACTATTGGAGATATCGGAAATTTGGATGCAACGCGTCCGGTCCCACCACCGATTTCGATTATCGGTTCAATGGAGTCATGCTGATCGAATATTCTACTGATATTTTCAACGTCGGCTTCGGGCATAACATAATCATAGAGGGCCGCAAATCGATTAAAAAATCTAATATCATCCATAACGAAGTGTCTAGCAACAGAACCTTTAGCAATTACGACACCCAAATAACAGCGATGAAATTTGAAATCCTCGGCTGGCCAACCGAAAGCCCTACATTAGACCTCGATCATCGTGATTTCTCCTATGCAGGAAAATTTGTCATGTCAAATACAGGCAAGGCCATTTGTACTGAGAACGAATCTATTATTGGCGCTATCGCCTTTAATGAGGATCGAACTGATACTGACGTGCTTTGGTTTCGATATATAACGGTTCATACCGAGTATCAAGGCAAAGAAATCGGGCCGAAATTAGCTCGATATACAGCAAAACGCGCTATCAATGCTTCGTATCGAGCAATTAAAATCGCTGTCAATAATCCATTTGCCTATCAAGCTCTTTACAAGGCTGGGTTTTCTTTTACTGGCGAGCAGACGGGAATCGCTGAACTCATTCTGCAATATCCATCAGCCACTGATGAAACCTATCAATCGGGGCTCTCTATTTTCGAACAACGCGATGGGCTAACACCTAAAGAGAAAACATTCATCCAACAAAAACAGAATCAAGAACCACCACAAACGGTTTCGATTTGAGCTACCAACGGCTTTGACCGTTAGTTTTTCGCAGCGGTATCTCGACAATCAGAAAAAATATCTATTCTGTAGCCGATCAAAGACATTGATCGCCATCAGAGAAATCAAAAGCAATTGGGTGAGTAGGGGCCACTGGCGCAATTATCTACAGGATCAATTGAAAACGGACAAACACAGTAAGAAATTAATGTATTCTCCTCGGAATTTCAAGCAATGGGGAATGCCTCACTAAGAGAAATTGCTGTTATCTCCGAGACACCGTTTGAGGACATAACTGGAAGTGTAATAGCAATTGATGCACATAATTGGTTGTATCGATATCTCACAACGACTGTTAAATGGACAAAAGATGAGGTCTATACAACGACCGACGGCACGGAAGTGGCCAATTTAATTGGCATTGTTCAAGGCCTCCCAAAATTTTTTGAACATGATTTAACGCCGGTGTTCGTCTTCGATGGAGAGATGACGGAACTGAAAGAAGATGAAATCGAGGAGCGTCGTCAAAAGCGCAAAGAACAGGAAAAACGACTTGAGAAGGCACGTGAAGAAGGCGACGAAATAAAAATCTCAAGACTTGAATCTCGGACACAGCATCTCACTGACGTGATCCATGAGACGACGCGAGAATTATTCACTATTTTAGATGTACCATACATTGAAGCCCCAGCAGAAGGTGAAGCACAGGCTGCTTACATGGCTCGGGTCGATTCGCAAATAGACTACGCTGGGACGGAAGACTACGATGCGCTTCTGTTAGGTGCTCCCAAGACACTTCGTAAATTAACAAGTAAGGGACATCCTGAAATTATGGATTTCGAAGCAACCCTTAAGGAGCATGATATTTCGTGGGAACAACTCGTCGATGTTGGCATCTTGTGTGGGACAGATTACAATGATGGCCTCGAGGGATTTGGACCGAAAACAGCACTCAAGGAAATCAAAGAACATGGCGACCTCTGGGGAGTCCTTGATGCAAACGACGCATATATTGAGCATGCAGATGAAATCAGGCGATTGTTCCTTGATCCAACTGTGACAGACGACTATGAAGTCCAGTATGGATTGGATCCAGACATTGATAGCGCCAAAGAATATGTCATCAAAGAATGGGAGATCGATGCCGATGAAGTCGAACGTGGATTCGAACGTATACAGGAATCTGTCGTTCAAACAGGGTTAGATCAGTGGTCTTGATATTTTGGTATTAATTATTAGTTGTTGAGAATATCAGGGTCTTTTAGGTTCCGCTGCGGGAACTATCAGAATATGGACGAGAACGAATATAGAACCGAATCGGATAGCTTGGGTGAAATTGCTGTTCCAAAAGATGCATATTGGGGCGCACAGACCCAGCGAGCAATCGAAAATTTCCCGATTAGCTCACAGACATTCGATCGAGAATTTATCAAAGCACTCGGAATAGTCAAAAAAGCAGCTGCGCAGGCGAATCGTGATCTTGGGCTGATTGACGAATCAGTTGCCACAGCTATCATTGAAGCAGCAACCGAGGTTATCGATGGGAAACATGATGACCAATTCCCAGTCGATATATTTCAAACTGGATCGGGAACATCGTCCAATATGAACGCAAATGAAGTTATTGCAAATCGAGCAACTGAGTTACACAGTGAGGATATCGAAGATGCCGAAATCCATCCAAACGATGACGTCAATTTCGGCCAATCTTCGAATGATGTCATTCCCACTGCGATGCATATATCTGCCCTGCTCGTAATTGAAGAAGAAGTTCTGCCAGCGTTACAGACATTACGAGAAACACTTGATAAGAAACAAACGGAATTCAGTGATATCGTCAAAACTGGTCGGACACACTTACAAGATGCCACGCCAATACGGCTCGGGCAAGAATTTAGTGGATATAAAGAACAAGTAACCAAGGGGATCCAACGGGTGCAAAATACCCGCCCTCATTTGCAGGAATTAGCATTAGGGGGAACAGCAGTCGGGACAGGATTGAATACTCACCAAGATTTCCCTGAAACTGCAATTTCCTATATTCGGGAAGAGACGGGACTTGAATTTGTGGAAACAGCAAACCACTTTGAAGCACAGGCTACTCATGACACAATGGGGGAGGCTCATGGGGCTCTTCGAACGGTATCGGGTTCGTTAGATAAAATTGCTCACGATCTACGGCTCTTGGCTTCAGGCCCCCGTAATGGGCTTGGTGAAATCGAACAACCTGAAAATCAACCCGGGAGCTCGATCATGCCAGGAAAAATTAACCCCGTTATTGCCGAAGCTGTGAATCAGGTACATGCGCAAATTGTGGGCAATGATGCCACTATCAGTCACGGCGCCGCTGGCGGACAATTGGATTTAAATCTATACAAACCTGTACTAGCTCAGACGTTTATTCAATCCAGTAAACTCATAGCGAATACTGCTGAGGCATTTGCTGGGGATTTCATCGAACCATTAGAGGCAAATGCTGATCGATGTGAGTCACAAGTCCATCAGAGCATGGCCCTTGCGACGGCATTGAATCCACACATCGGATATGATAAAGCCGCTGAAGTCGCAAAAGAGGCATTACGTTCGGGAAAAACTATCCGGGAGGTCGTGATTGAGAAGGGGTATCTTGATGAGGATGAGGTAGATGATGTTTTGGATCCAGCCAAAATGACGCATCGAGGCATTCTCGGGGAAAATAACTAAGGCAGAATTCAAGTCTTAACGATTTTTAGCCTGCCGTTCGTTGATGATAAACAATGGCTGACTTTGATTATGAGGACCTTGGATTAGTGGCAGGCCTAGAGATCCATCAACAACTGGATACCGAGACTAAACTTTTTTGTGAATGTCCGACGGTTTTGCGGGAACCAGAGGAATCAACAAGACGCTTTACACGGTATCTCCATCCAACGAAAAGTGAGCTTGGGGAAATCGATCGAGCTGCACTGGAAGAAAGTAAAGTTGAACGCGAGTTCGAGTATCTTGCCTATGATACGACATGTCTCGTTGAGGAGGATGATGAACCTCCACGGCGCCTCGATGAGGAAGCTCTAGAAGTGACATTAGAAATTGCCCAACTGCTCGATATGACAGTTGTGGACCAAGCACAGGTCATGCGAAAGGTCGTTATCGATGGATCAAATACAGCTGGGTTTCAGCGATCGACATTAATCGCAACTGATGGAGTTATTGAAACCGATGAAGGGTCGATAACAATCGAAGATCTCATGTTAGAAGAAGAGAGTGCACAACGAGTTGCTGAAACAGCTACGGGCGTCAGATACAGCCTTGATAGATTGGGCATTCCTTTAGTGGAGATTGGGACTGGGCCGGATATTGAATCACCAGAGCAGGCTCGACAAGCAGCCGAAACGATTGGCATGATGTTACGTTCCACAGGGAAGGTCAAACGAGGGCTTGGGACAATTCGGCAGGACGTGAATATTTCAATTGAGGATGGAGCTCGTATCGAAATAAAGGGTGTCCAGAGTCTCGAAGATATCGACGACTTGATCGAGTTAGAGGTACAGCGTCAGGTTCGATTACTTGATATTAGCAATGAATTACAGGATCGGGACGCTTCAGTTGGCGAGATAGTTGATGTCACAACGGTGTTTGAGGGAACCGAGAGTAGCATTATCCAGAGTGCCCTAAACGATGAGGGTCAGGTTTTAGCACTTCCATTATACGGTTTTGATGGATTATTAGGACAAGAACTGCAACCTGATCACCGGCTTGGTACGGAATTATCGAATCATGCAATACATCGTGGAGCTGGTGGAATCTTTCATACGGATGAGCTTCCTGGATACGGTATTAGTGAAGATGAAATTGCAGCAATATACGATGAAATTGAGCATACAACGGATGAAGATGCCATCGCGATTGTTGCGGATTCACCAGAAGTAGCTTCTCAAGCGATGGAAGCAGTACAAGAGCGAGCGAAAGCAGCCATTCACGGTGTTCCTGAAGAAACACGCGATGCCAAACCTGATGGGACAACAGAGTATCTTCGACCGCTGCCGGGGGCTGCTCGTATGTATCCAGAAACTGACGTTCCACCAGTTGAGCCAGATACAAGTGAAGTTGAAACTCCACCATTGCTCACTGAACGAGCGGACCGCTATGCAAAGGATCTCGGATTGGATGAAAATCTCGCTGAACAGGTCGCCTTTAGTGAGCGGATGCCCCTCTTTGAGGAGGCGATTGATCTCGGCGTCAAGCCAACACTCGCTGCCAGAACAATTGAAAATACATATACGGAGCTTCGACGAGATAATGTTCCTGTTGAACAATTAGATGATGAAGACTTTCTGACAGTGTTTCAGTTGCTTGCCGAAGAGCAACTTACTCAAGAAGGTGTCCCTGATGTATTAGAAGGATTAGCCGAAAATCCAAATAAATCAGCTCAAGAAATTATGGAAGAGAAAGGCCTGAGTAAAGTAACGGAGGAAGATGTCCAACAGGTTGTCAGAACAGTCGTAAAAGAGAATAAAGAACAGGTCGAAGAAGAAGGAATGGCTGCATTTTCAGCCTTAATGGGTGAATGTATGGAGAAACTCCGCGGCAAAGCAAGCGGCGATACAGTTAGTTCGTTGCTTCGAGAAGAAATTCAACAATACAATTAATCATGCCCTCAATGTATTTCGAGGATCTCAATGTCGGATCCAAACAAACCTTAGGAACAGTTTCTGTTTCGAAAGAGGAAATCATTTCATTCGCTGAAAAATATGATCCACAACCCTTTCACATTGATGAGAAAGCGGCTTCCGATTCACCATATGGGTCGGTTATCGCAAGCGGCTGGCATACAGCCGCCCTCTGTATGCGGATCCTCGTTGATGAATTTCTTTCTGATATCTATGCACAAGGAGCCCTTGGTGTTGATGAACTTCGATGGCCTCATCCAGTCAGACCAGGCGATACATTAACTGTCAAAAATGAAATTGTGAAAAAACGTCCATCGGAAAGTGATTCATCCCGCGGGATTGTCCATAGTAAAACGACTGCTGTCAATCAAGAATCAAAGCAAGTGCTGTCATGGATCGGACTCGTGTTAGTTCGTCGGCGAAATGCATGATTGGTGTATAGAAAAAGTTTCGAGTATTAACACGTTGTCTGCCATCGTTATTCGCCTTCAATTTCTTGTATAGCCTTTCGTAATACTCCATGGAGTGTGTGAATTTCCATCCCTGTTGGATGAGCCCGTCCAATGAGTCGCCGGATTAAGCGCATAATTTTTGCATGTTTCTCGTCTCGATAATCAAGTTCGCTCAGGAAATCATCGAATCGATCGTAGAAACTCTCTATCTCATCTTCATTTGCCCGAATTCGATCGACTTCATCGACGTGTGTTTTCGAATTGGTGAGCCCTTGGAGTTCATATAATACAATCGTTGCAGCTTGCCCGAGGTTTAATGATGGATAGTCACTATTTGCTGGGATCGTACAGATTTGGTCAAGTTGGCTGATTTCGCTATTTTCCAGGCCATTTGGTTCCCGACCAAAGACAAGTGCTGTTTCTGCTTCTATATTTGATAAGCTCGAATATAATTCATGTATAGTGGTGAATGGATATCGAATATGGCGCTGTTCGGTTTCGCCAATCTTTGCCGTAAATCCCACTGTATGATAATTATCTACGAGTTCTGAAAACGAGATAACTGAATGATTCGGGAGGATATCCTCACGTGCTTGGCCAGCATATCCATATGCATCTGAATCTTCATCAAATTCAGGTGGATCGATTAAATAGAGCGATGTGAAGCCAAAATTCTTCATTGAACGGGCGATCGTTCCGATATTCCCTGGCGTTTGGGCATCAACGACCGCGACAATTGGTTCGGTCATAGGTCTGTATAGTCCTCATCCATCAACTCTCTGAGATCGAATTCTGTCTGCTCGCTTTCCGATAATTCGATGTTCAATTTTTCGGGATCGGGAACTTGGGGTTGTGGAGTTTCATTTTGGTTCGTCGTTTTATATTGGATTCCTTCATATCCCTCCGGCGCTCGATTGCCATCGGCAAACCACGCATGAAATTTATCCTGAAATTCATCCTCTCCTCGATATTGATTTCCCTCCTCTTCAAAATACCAATATGCGAAATCATCACTGTGTTCTTCACAAAGGAGAACTTCGGCAAGCGGTTCTCCATATACTATTTCAGCTTTGTTGCACTCTTCGATATTTTCATCACCATGGATTAACCAACAAGCATGACATGGTTGATCGTGGATAGCAGATAAGCGCACCAGGCGTTTTCGAGTGTCTTTGGACATCTCATCTAAGGGGCGATATTCACCATTATCGGTGAATACTTCGGATTCATCAAATCGCCATCCTCTAAGGCCGATACTCACCTTTTCCATATCCTCAATTAAGATTTGCCCCAATAAAAGGCCATTACTATCGATTTTTCTGTGTCGTGAACCTATTTCGGCTTTGGCTCGACGAATAGTGGTTCTTATAGGGGTCCATGGATGATGCCTCTATATGCAAGATGTTGAGGTTGACGGACTAACTATAGGCGATGATCATCCACCCCGAGTAATGGGAGTGGTAAACGTGAGTAAACAATCACCATACGAGCCAAGCGTATTTAATAACCCCTCGGATGCTATCGAATACATACAAACTGACATTATTGACGAGGGGGCTGATATTGTCGATATCGGTCTTGAATCTGCGAATAAACGCTTTGACGTTTTACCACCTGATAAGGAACTAGAACGACTTGAAACTGCTGTGGAAATCGTGCAAAATATCGACGATGATATAATATTTTCTATTGAAACGCGGTATAGCGAAGTAGCGAATAAAGCACTCTCAAGGGGCTTTGATATGGTGAATGATATTTGTGGATTTGCTGATCCTGATATGCCTGTGATTTGTGAAGACTATAATGTACCGGTGGTCAAAATGGCAAGTCCACCCGATTTGGAGCGACCTGGGGCATTGTCGTCAGTCGATGCAATTTATGAGGCGTTAAAACGGGGAGGGTTCACTTCTAAAACGATCGTTGATCCCGCATTTGGCGGATGGAGTCAAGACAAGACAATCGAAGACGATCAAGAAACATTCCGACGGTTACGTGAGTTTCAGGCCTTAAATCGACCAATATTGATTTCGATCAATAGAAAAAATTTCCTCGGAGAGATTGTTAATCGCCCCACAGATGAACGCCTTCCCTGTAGTATTGCTGCCACATCAATGGCTGTTGAACGCGGGGTCAATATTGTCCGAACCCATGATGTAAAGGAAACAGTCGATGCAGTGCAGATTGGTGACGCATTACAATCAGATAGATTGCGTACCGGTTATATAACTGAATTAAATGTAACGTCTCCGGATGAGGTCAGCAGATATGTAGAACAATTTGATGTAAATAATGTCAATCAAGATATAGCGATCAGCCGGGTATACGAAATTACGGGGATATCTTCTGAATTGTATAAAACCGTAATCAGCTATAGCGACCGTGAAAATATTCTCATTGTGGGAGATAGATCTCGAATGGTATTAGGGGGCAGTATTGATTCGATTCAGTCCATTCTCGAGACGATACAGACGGAAATCGGCGACCTCGGTAAACTTGAAATAATATATGACCATTGCAAGAAGCACTGACGTACAACCGCCAAAAGCGACAACACGTCTCCTATCTCTCTAATCGGAGAGGGCAAAACGGTACTTATATATTGATTTTGTCGGAATGGATTAATTAATTCATCTATTAGGATTCGCATGAACTTTGCTGAATGGGATCCCTTCTATCGTGCTATACTGGATGATTTTGGGTATCCACGGTCAGCAGACGAGAAAAGTCGGGATCTCTTGAAGGATCTCTTAGAGGATTGGTTCGAACCGAGTTGTATTGAGGTGTCAAATCAGACGGTCGCGATAGCGGGTGGAAGTCAAACATTAATGAATGATTTTCACATCGTACAGTCAGCTGATGTAATCTTTGCTGCCGGTGGGGCTACAGAAATACTTCGTGACCAGGGGTATTCTATTGATGTTATGGTAACTGATCTCGATACAAATCCAATGACTGCAAAGACACTTACACTAGCAAATACCCCTGTTGTCGTTCATGCACATGGTGATAATCGTGAAATCATTCGATCATATCTTCCGACATTCGATCATAGTTATATTCTTCCGACGACTCAAGCAAAACCGCTCCAACCGATACAAAATTTCGGTGGCTTTACGGATGGAGATCGAGCAGCGTTTTTAGCTGATGCGATGGATGCGGACACATTAATATTTCCTGGCTGGGAATTTGATGATCCTTCATTATCTTCTGAGAAACGCCGAAAACTCGACTGGGCAGAACGATTATTGTATTACTTGGAGCGTAAACGCGGGGAATCATTTCCGATCTTAGATGGACGCCGATCTGAAATTACACTTCCCAGGAATGTTCATTCTTGAGTTATTATAGGCGTTTCTGGTGGTCCCACCGTGAATGTAATTTTCGAGGACTGAAGATGGATTTTCAATTGCTGTAGTTGTGTTGCCTTGCTCCATTGATACACATCAACTGCATTTGCGATCGTTACCTTGACACGAAATGACACATGGGTGTTCACAGCTGGATCCGGGATCAATACTTTTTCTTGTGAAGCAAGAACCAATGTTTTATTAATTACGACAACTCCATTCCGTAGGTTAATTATTGTGATTGTAACTTGAATCTTAGAATTACCATCATTGCTGATAAGAATATATTCTCCACCAGCTTGCGGGTTTCCTATCGTACACCCACTCAACATCCCTAAACTCACGAGGAATAGGAGAGCAACGATACGACGAGGAACCATTATTCTGTTAGACCACTCCCATCTATTCACTTCAAAAATACGATTTGTTTTTTCAATTAATTTAATATTCCTTTATCTCCTTGGCCCGAATGCTTTGATCGTCCGTTCAATAGTTTCCTGTGAAGCGCCTCGTGGAAACGAGATAGCTATTTGATCAACTCCCTCAATTGATTGAAACTGTTCTAACCGTGATCGTGCCTCATCAGGTGTCCCATAAACTGCAAGACTATTTAGAATATTCTCTGGAATGCGATTGAGTGCTTCCTCTCGGTTTCCAGCTTGCCATTTTTCATACACATCATAGGCAAGATCGTGATACCCTTGGTCAGCTAAATTATCCCGATAAAATGGGCCCATACCGCCAAGATAGAATCCAATATGTTGACGCACTAATCTTGCAGCTGCGTTTTGGTCTTGATGAACACAACAAACTACTATCAAAGTCGTCATTAAATCTGCTCTATTTTTATTTCCGAGATCGATACCTCGGTTAAAATCAGCCAACCGATCACGAAAACCATCTGGCGTAAATAATAATGCGTGCCAACCATCAGCAAACCGTCCGGCAAGCTCGACGGACTTTTGGCCCATTCCTGCAACATCTATTGGCGGTGGATTATTTGGAGGGTCACATCGTAGCCGAAAGCCGTCGAGATCAAATATTTCTCCATCATATGTGACAGGGGATCCGGTCATGATTTGTTTGATGATTTCAATCGTTTCTCTTTGTCGCCGCAACGGTTGATCAAATGACATCCCATGCCAGTTCTCTATAACAGCTGGACCACTTGGTCCAAGTCCCAGCCGGAATCGGTCATCTGATAATTCTTGGAGAGTGGCTGCGGTTTGAGCGATTAACGCCGGCGACCGCGAATAAATTGGAATAATACTCGTCCCT
>JBDGRB010000253.1:0-14720 GCA_042218485.1 Halobacteriaceae archaeon
AAAGTCTATGTCAACGGTAGTTTGATCGGCACGCATAATAATCCGCATAAACTCGCCGAAACTGTTCGGGAAGCCCGCCGTGAAGGAAAAATCAGCGATCGAGTCAATGTCTCTGTCAAAGATCGGACTCGTGAAGTGATCATCAATGCGGATTCAGGGCGAGCACGACGGCCGCTATTGGTAGTCGAAGAAGGTGAGCCGAAAATAACGGATGAGGAAATCGAGCAATTACAGAACGGCGAAATTGATTTTGAAGAACTCGTCGACCGTGGAAAAATTGAATTTATCGATGCTGAAGAGGAAGAGGATATACTTGTCGCTGTTGAAGAAGATGAAATTCAATATAACCCTGATGATCCTTCAACCCAAGATACAACGCATTTGGAAATTGATCCACAACTCATATTTGGTATTGGTGCAGGCATGATTCCGTATCCTGAACACAACGCCTCACCCCGGATTACGATGGGCGCTGGGATGATGAAACAGTCACTTGGTCTCCCATCGGCAAATTACCGAATCCGACCAGATACCCGCCAACATTTACTCCATTATCCACAGGCGGCAATGGTCAAAACCCAAACGACTGACCAGATCGGATACGATGAACGCCCCGCTGGTCAAAATTTCGTGGTTGCTGTGATGAGTTATGAAGGATTCAATATTGAAGATGCACTCGTAATGAATAAGGGATCAGTTGACCGCGCACTCGCTCGTTCCCACTTCTTTAGAACATATGAGGGTGAAGAACGCCGATATCCTGGCGGTCAGGAAGACCGCTTTGAAATACCTGATACTGATGTTCGTGGGTCTCGAGGTGAAGAGGCGTATAAACACCTCGATGAAGATGGCC
Organism: Halobacteriaceae archaeon; assembly: GCA_042218485.1. Taxonomy (GTDB): domain Archaea; phylum Halobacteriota; class Halobacteria; order Halobacteriales; family Halobacteriaceae; genus JBDGRB01. The sequence continues at coordinate 854 of JBDGRB010000253.1, forward strand.
TCGTAAATCCTGAAACCCCTGTCGATGAAAACTCAGTCCTGTTGGGCAAAACAAGTCCACCTCGATTCCTCGAAGAACCGGATGAAATGGGTGGCCTCAGTCCACAGAAACGCCGTGAAACAAGTGTTACCATGCGGTCTGGTGAAGACGGTGTCGTTGATACGGTAACCCTCATGGAGGGTGAAGATGGATCCAAACTTGCGAAAGTCAGTGTACGAGACGAACGGATTCCAGAACTCGGCGATAAGTTTGCTTCACGTCACGGCCAAAAGGGTGTTGTCGGTCATATTGCGCCCCAAGAAGATATGCCTTTCACAGCCGATGGCGTCGTTCCAGACCTTATTTTGAATCCACATGCTCTCCCCTCCCGAATGACTGTTGGACATGTTCTTGAAATGCTCGGCGGGAAGGTTGGATCCCTTGAAGGTCGACGAGTTGATGGGACGCCATTTACTGGAGAAGATGAAGAGAATCTCCGTGAATCACTGAAAGAAAAAGGATTCAAACCGAGTGGAAAGGAAGTTTTATACTCGGGAATCTCGGGCGAAAAAATTGAAGCCGAAATCTTCGTTGGGACCATCTTCTATCACAAACTCTACCACATGGTCTCCAACAAAATCCATGCCCGATCGAAGGGCCCTGTGCAGGTGTTAACTCGGCAACCTACCGAGGGGCGTGCCCGTGAAGGTGGTCTCCGAGTTGGCGAGATGGAACGTGATGTCCTGATCGGCCATGGTGCGGCTATGGCTTTGAAAGAACGACTCCTCGATGAATCTGATCGAGAAGAGGTCTATGTCTGTGGACAATGTGGGATGACTGCCGTGGAAAATCAGGAACAACAACGCGTCTACTGTCCGAATTGTGAAGAAGAAACAGATGTACATGCCATTGAGATGAGTTATGCCTTCAAACTTCTCCTTGATGAAATGAAGGCGCTTGGCATTGCACCGCGTCTTGATCTCGAGGAGGCAATATAAACCATGTCTATAAATCAATCACCGAAAGATATCGGACGAATTAACTTTGGTCTGATGGACCCTGAGGAGTATCGTGAGATGAGTGCGACGAAGATTATAACTGCAGATACCTATGACGATGACGGCTTCCCTATTGATATGGGATTGATGGATCCACGACTTGGTGTGATTGATCCAGGACTTGAATGTAAAACATGCGGAAAGCGGTCTGGTTCCTGTAATGGCCATTTCGGTCATATCGAACTTGCAGCACCAGTCATTCATGTCGGATTCGCGAAACTGATTCGCCGACTGCTTCGTGGCACCTGTCGGGAATGTTCACGATTGCTCCTAACTGAAGAGGAGAAAAGTAAGTATCGTGATAAACTCCGACGCACACATGAACTTGATCAGGATCCGGCCGATGTAACTAAGGAAGCCGTCCGCGAGGCACGGAAGAAAGTCCGATGTCCTCATTGTGGGGAACAACAGTTTGACATCAATCACGAGAAACCGACCACGTATTACGAAGTTCAACAAGTCCTTGCTTCAGACTATTCCGAACGGATGGCTGAGGCTATGGAAGGTGAAGAAGAGGACAGCGAGCCAGTTTCACCACAAGAATTGGCGAACGAAACGGGTATTGAACTCGATCGGATTAATGAGATCCTCTCCGGCGAGTTTCGTCCACGGAAAGAAGATCGCAAGGCCATCGAGAGTGCTCTCGATGTCGATTTGACCACTGAGGACATGAATAAATTAATGCCAAGCGACATCCGCGAGTGGTTTGAGGATATTCCTGACGAAGATGTGCGAACATTGGGGATTGATCCTGAAAACTCACGACCGGAATGGATGATTCTCACGGTTTTACCCGTTCCACCAGTAACCGCTCGGCCTTCTATTACTCTCGATAATGGCCAACGGAGTGAGGACGATCTGACGCACAAGCTCGTTGATATTATCCGGATCAATCAGCGGTTTATGGAAAATCGTGAAGCAGGCGCTCCACAATTGATTATCGAAGATCTCTGGGAACTGCTCCAATATCATGTCACGACCTTTATGGATAATGAAATTAGTGGCACGCCACCAGCTCGCCACCGTTCCGGTCGGCCATTGAAGACCCTTTCACAACGATTGAAGGGCAAAGAAGGTCGATTCCGGGGCTCCCTCTCTGGAAAACGTGTGAATTTCTCCGCACGGACTGTCATCAGTCCGGATCCAACCCTTTCGTTGAACGAAGTCGGTGTCCCTGAACGGGTTGCAAAAGAGATGACGCAAACGATGGTCGTTAATGAAGAAAATCTTCCAAAAGCCCAACAATTCGTCAGCAATGGTCCGAATGATCACCCGGGTGCCAATTACGTGAAACGGCCGGATGGACGTCGAGTACGGGTGACCGAGAAAGTCTCTGATGAACTTGCTGATCGAATCGGACCAGGATGGGAAGTGCAACGCCATCTCATCGATGGGGACATTGTGCTCTTTAATCGACAGCCATCGCTTCACCGAATGTCGATAATGGCTCATGAAGTCGTTGTCATGCCATATAAGACGTTCCGTCTCAACACAACTGTATGCGTAGCTGGCGATACCAATGTCGACTGTGGTGGCTACGTCCGATCTATCGAAGATATAGAGAGCGATTGGGAAAATGAGACTGTCATGACGTATGATCCCACCGATGAAGAAGTCCGGCGGACAGATTTACAGGATTACTGGTCACTCCTTCCTGACGAGTATGGAGCGACTGTACACCGTATCGAGACCGCCACTGATGACCTTATCGCCACTTCGGATCATCCACTCCAGACACCAGATGGTCTCAAATCCGTAGACGAACTAGATTCAGGGGATAGATTGCTCCGTCGACCGAGTGATCTTCCTGAATTCAATCCCAACGATACCGAACATATCGTTGCAACAGCCACAGAGATACGCGAAACGGCGCCTAAACAGACATACCTTGATTACACACTCCAAAAACTTGATCATCTCCTTCCATTTGATTCCCACTCCCGTATGGGAGTTATTGTTGCCAGATTAGTCGGGCACCTTATTGGAGATGGAACTCTCATTCTTGATGGCGACAAAGCCCGATTAACGTTCAGGGCATCGAAAGAGGATCTAAAGACAATTCAAGAAGATCTTGAACAACTTGGCTTCGATCCAGAAGCACCCCGAGAGGAATCGTCTGAGGGGAAGATTGTCGCGGCTGATGGTTCGACGACAGATATAGCCGGTACCGGCTATGCTATGGAACTTCGAAGCAAACCGTTGGCAACCTTCTTTGCCACACTTGGTGTACCTGTCGGCGATAAGACAAAGACAGCATTTGGCGTTCCTGATTGGATTAACGATGGTGCGAAGGCTGTTAAACGTGCGTTTCTGAGTGCCTACTTTGGTTCCGAACTTTCGACGCCAACTCCACGTGGATCAAAACTATTCAAACAGCCACGATTTAAGATAGCCAAAACGAACGATATGGTTGACGTTGGACATACGTTTATACAAGAAGTGAATGACCTCCTCAAGGAGTTCGGAACGTCCATTACGAACGTCCGAGAAGCAGAAGGGAACAAGCGAGCAGACGGATCAGTTACAACAACGATAACTGCAGAACTTGAGAGTGGCCAACGCCAACTCAAACATCTTTTCGGTCGTATTGGGTATACCTATAACAGCGAGGCCGATGCAGAATCTCGGATGGCGTATGCTTATCTCTCTGAGAAAACATCCGAACTCGATCACCTGTCAGACGTGGCCGAGGAGGCTCGGACTGCCGATGGTGAATATAGGGAACTAACAGAACTAGCCGAAGCAAATAACGAGGATCCAGCACGCGTCCGACGATGGCGACAACGTGATATCGATAATCCACGTACGAATGACTTCCCCGATTACGAGACTTGGAAACAAAAACGCGTTGCCGACGATGATGAAGGACTCGTCTGGGAGCGAATCACTGAGATCGAACCGGCAGAGCATCAGCGTGTCTATGATGTGACAACAACTGACGAAGCACATCGATTCGTTACGAATGGCTTCGTAGGTAGCAATTGTCCCCCCTACAATGCAGACTTTGATGGCGATGAAATGAATATGCATGCGTTACAAAACGAGGAAGCCCGAGCTGAAGCTCGGGTATTGATGCGTGTCCAAGAACAGATCCTGAGTCCACGCTTTGGTGAAAATATTATCGGTGCCATACAGGATCACATCACGGGAACCTATCTCCTCACAAACGAAAACCCACAGTTTAACGAGACCCAGGCTCTTGATCTGCTCCGAGCAACAAGAATTGATGAACTTCCTGATCCATCGGGAACTGATGAAAACGGGGAACCCTATTGGACAGGCAGAGATATTTTCTCCGAACTCCTTCCTGATGATCTGAATCTCGAATTTACTGGCACGGTTGGTGAAGATGTGGTTATTGAAGATGGCGAATTAAAAGAAGGGACGATTGCCGAAGATGAAGTTGGCGAATTCGGTGGAGAAATCGTCGATACGATTGTCAAAGTCTATGGGAATACAAGGGCTCGTATTTTCGTCAATGCGGTTGCAGCCCTGGCAATGCGGTCAATCATGCATTTCGGCTTCTCGATTGGTATTGATGATGAAACGATACCAAAACGGGCCCAAGAAAAGATTGACGAAGCGATCGATAATGCCTATGATCGTGTTGAAGAACTCATCGAAACTTACGAACAAGGCGAACTCGAATCGTTGCCAGGTCGAACCGTCGACGAAACACTAGAGATGAAGATCATGCAAACCTTGGGCAAGGCACGTGACAGCGCTGGTGATATCGCCGAGGAACACTTCGCAGATGATAATCCTGCAGTTGTCATGGCGGAATCTGGCGCCCGTGGATCCATGCTTAACCTCACCCAGATGGCAGGGTGTGTGGGTCAGCAAGCAGTCCGAGGCGAGCGTATTAATCGTGGCTATGAAAATCGAACACTCAGCCACTTCGAAGAAAATGACTTGAGTGCTGATGCCCATGGATTCGTCGAAAATTCATATACGAGCGGTCTGACACCAAAGGAGTTCTTCTTCCACGCGATGGGAGGTCGTGAGGGACTTGTCGATACTGCCGTTCGGACATCAAAGTCAGGATATCTCCAACGTCGACTAATCAATGCGTTGTCTGAACTTGAGACACAATATGATGGGACGGTCAGAGATACCAGTGATACTATTGTCCAATTCGAGTTTGGCGAAGACGGGACGAATCCAGCAAAGATTTCATCTACAGAGGATCACGACATCGATGTCGATCAAATCACTGACCGTATATTAGAGGCTGAATTTGATACCGAAGCCGATCGCAGAGAATTCCTTGGTGAAAAGGAGCGACCAACGAATCTTTCCGAACATGCCGAAACCTGGGAGGTAGAATCCGATGACTGATTATAACGTTTCAGACGATATCGAGACAGTCGTTGAGGACACTGAACTACCACGTCGACTCAAAAACCAAATCTATGAAGAAATAACGAGTCGTGATGTCGAGGTGGATCCAGAGTCAGCGAGTGATATTGCCCAAGCGGTCGAAAGCCGTTATACCGATTCACGTGTGGATCCGCTTGACCCAGTGGGTACGATAAGTGCACAAAGCATCGGCGAACCAGGGACACAGATGTCGATCCCGGGTGATGAGCGCATTCTCATCCGAGAACAAGGCGAGACGAAACTTGTCCCAATCGGTGATTTTGTGGATGCAATTATCACAAGCACTAACAGCCGACAGTTCAATGACCATGAGGTTGCTCGCCCCGAAGATTGTATTTCTGTTCCAAGTCTGAGTGCGAATGAAGATATTGAGTGGAAACCGATCGAGGAAGTAAGCCGTCATAATGCTCCTGATGAATTATTGCGAATCGAACTCGATTCAGGGCGAACGATTACTGCGACGAAAAATCACTCGTTTGTCACACGGTCTGAGAATAATATTGTTCCAATCACAGGTGAATCATTAGAGCGGGGAGACTGGTTACCCGTTGTTGGCTCACTTGAGGGAAGCCAACAAACAGCTTCATTTTCTGTTGGGTCGACATCCACAACAGATTCAATCAAATTAACAGATGGAGGAACAGTAAAACAAACAAGGTCGACTGATAATATTTCCTCAAACGATTCCCGCAATCAAGAAACAGATATTTCCCTCACGCCAGCAACAGGGTATGTTATTGGTGCTTGGATTGCCGCAGGAAGTATCAATAACAACAAAATTTCGATCCATGATGGGCCAGTGGATCGTCTACAAGAGATAGGATCGCAACTCAATGATAGTACCTCCGAATTGATTGAAAGCATTGATCAGCCCGAATCGGAATCTCGGTCACTAACTATCGAGAGTTCGGCCCTTGTCTCATTGCTCAAGAAAACCTGCAGTGAACATTCGCGAAAATCGATTCCTGATTTTGCCTATAATGCAACTCTTCCGTTTGTCGAAGGGCTCCTTGATGGGTTTATCACTACTGGGGATCCAACGAAGACGGAGGCAGGGACTGTCCAAATCAGTGTGGACAATGAGGCATTTCTTCATGAACTTAGTCTGTTATTTACTCGGGTTAATATCGTTCCTGACGTATCAACAGGCTCTGATGAGTTCATACTTGAGATTCATTCTTCAAAACGCCTTAATGATCATCTTAACGAAGGATCCTCACCGTCTCAACCGCCAAGCCCTGTCCCAAGTACAGACGGTGCAATCACAACACTAATAGACACACTTCCGGAGTCGACTACATCATTCACGACCGATCGACAAACGCCTGTCAATCGCAACCAACTGAAAGATCTACTTGACGAGATCAGGGATTCAACCGATTCGCCCCCATCCATATATGACGATCTTCGATCTGCGATTAACAGCGATGTTGTTTGGGACCAAATTTCAAACATCGAAACAGTCGAGGTCGAGGATGGTTATGTCTATGACCTCTCCGTTCAGGGCCTAGAAACGTTCACAACAGCCCAAGGGATTGTGACGCATAATACGATGAATACGTTCCACTATGCAGGTGTTGCAGAAATTGATGTGACCCAGGGACTTCCACGATTAATCGAGCTCGTCGATGCTCGTAAAACGCCCGACACACCGATGATGACCGTTCATCTTGAAGATGAGTATGCCACTGAACGAGAGAAAGCACATGAAGTAGTTTGGAAAATCGAGGCGACGAAAATCCTCGCATTAGGAGACATTAGCACAAATGTTGCGGATATGATCGTCCAGATTGATCTCAATGAAGATACGCTCCAAGAGCGGTGGCCAACGGTCGATGATACCGAAACAATTGCTGAAGAAATCGCAGAGACAATTGAGTCAAAACTTGGCGTTGAAACCGATCAAAATGGAACGTTAATTGCATTTGGCCCGAAGCAGCCAAGTTATCGGCAACTTCTCCAGCTTGTTGAAGAATTACGAGATATTGTTTTCAAAGGTATTGAAGATATATCCCGCGTGGTTATTCGTAAAGAGGAGATTGAAGGCCAAGAAGAATTTGTCCTGTATACCGAGGGGTCTGCATTCGGCAAAGTCCTTGAAATTGAGGGAGTTGATGCATCCCGAACAACGTGTAACAATATTCATGAAATCCGTAACACTCTGGGTATTGAAGCTGCCCGGGAAGCCATTATCGATGAAACGATGAATACCCTCGAAGAACAGGGACTCGATGATGTCAATGTCCGTCACTTAATGCTTGTTGCAGATATCATGACGAATACGGGCAATATCGAATCTATCGGCCGCCATGGCATTTCTGGGAGTAAAAACAGTGTGCTTGCTCGAGCAGCCTTTGAAGTGACTGTCAGTCACTTATTAGATGCAGCAGTCTATGGCGAAGTTGATGACCTCAACGGTGTCACCGAAAACGTCATCGTTGGGAAACCAATCAAACTCGGTACTGGAGATGTTGATCTTCGGATGGGCGCCTCGATGGAAAGTTCATCAGACTGATTTATGGCGCTCACCTTTACAGATGAGGAACGACGGTACATGGGCCTCTTTGAGGAAGAAACAGATGTTCAACCTCTTGATTGTGTTATTGATAATGAGTTTGACCGTGTCGTATTTGTCGTCAAACAAGACCAAATCGCGAAAGCCATTGGTACAAATGGCCAACACGTAAAACAACTTCAGGAGAAAATTGGCGGGGATATCGAGGTCGTTGAAAACGCGGAATTGCCCGGCCAATTTGTCGCAAATGCACTCGAACCAGCAGCTGTATATGATGTCGAAATTGAGGACAATGAAGAGACAATTGCGTATGCCGACGTTGATGAAGAAGACAAGGGTGTGGCAATTGGCAAAGACGGACGAAATATTGAGATGGCAAAACGACTTGCTGATCGTCATTTTGGAATTGACGATATTCAACTGACGTAACTTAGTAATTATCCTCCCGCAAACACTGAAGACGATTCGTTGGGGTCAGTCGCGAACCATGAATTTCTCTACAAACAATTATTTCTTCCACTTGGAATTAAAGGAAAACACAAAGGAAGAGGCTTAAGTGGCTCGGTAGGTTAATTCGAGGTATGGCAAACGGCAAGTACGCCGCTCGGAAGATGAAAAAGGACCGTCAAAAATATCGATGGTCCGATTCCGATTATGCGCGGCGTGAACGTGGATTAGCTGAGAAATCCGACCCGCTTGAGGGTGCTCCGCAAGGGCGAGGTATCGTATTAGAGAAAGTTGGAATCGAAGCAAAACAGCCCAATTCCGCAATTCGAAAATGTGTGACTGTTCAATTAATCAAGAATGGAAAACAGGTGACAGCATTTTGTCCGGGTGACGGTGCGATTTCATTTATTGATGAACACGACGAAGTAACGATTGCTGGCATTGGTGGGGCAAAAGGTCGAGCGATGGGTGATCTTCCAACGGTCAAATACAAAGTTGAAAAGGTAAACGGCGTTAGTCTCAAAGAACTCGTGCGTGGAAACGCAGAAAAACCGGTACGATAATATGTCGAGTGAAGCCCCGGAACCCGAAAAACCGGCTGGATCCGACGACGAAGAAACAAACGCTAAACTTTTCGGTCAGTGGAGTGTTGATGATATCGAATTTCGAGATCCAAGTACTCGGAGGTATATTACGATTACTCCGATTGCCCATACAATGGGCCGTCATGCAGACAAACAGTTTCAAAAAAGCGAAGTAAGTATTGTCGAACGGCTTATCAATCGATTAATGCAGTCAAGTCACAATACAGGCAAAAAACAGCAGACGATGGGTATCGTTCGTGATGCCTTCGAACTCATTCATGAACGAACAGGCGAAAACCCCATTCAGGTATTGGTATATGCTATAGAAAATGCAGGTCCTCGGGAAGAAACGGTACGGCTCAAGTACGGAGGGATATCGGTTCCGAAGGCAGTTGATGTTTCACCTCAACGGCGTGTTGATCAGGCACTGAAATTTATTGCAGAGGGAACACAGAACAATTCGTTCAAATCGTCAACGTCAGCGGCTGAAGCCCTTGCTTCGGAGATTGCTGGTGCGGCTGATTACGATGTCGAAACCTACGCCATCGGGCAAAAAGAGGAAAAAGAACGTGTCGCAGCGGCTGCCCGTTAAGCACCCGACGTATTTTCAATCAGCTGCTCGATTTGGTTTTTGTTGCGCATTGGCGTATTCTTGAATAATACCTGAAAGTGCCCGCCGAACATCACTTTTATCAGGGTTTTTTACAAGTTGTTTGAACCGTGTTTTAAATTCCTGGAATGATACTTCTGGAGCGTCTTTTGCTGCAGCGTATGCCAGGTCATAGATACGGTGATCCGGGGGTATAGCATTATGACGTTCGAGCAGTGCGACAGCAAACGCTGCATTGTCAGCAGTAATTGCCGGATCTGTTGAGGTTGTCAGTCGGCGCCCCTTCTGTGGGCCATTAATTGCACGATCGGAGACTGATGTCGCCAGTTCCGATTCTAAGAAGGCCGTGAGTTTATCAGTAGGTCCGACTTGGAATGTTATATCATCTGCATAGATATCTTTCATATGATTGGCTATTTGATAGCAGTGGGAGACGATACGACTTTCAATTTCTTTTCCAGTAAGTGCGAGATATAGGGCTTCTTCAGTTTTGAATGTATGTGAGGGATGGGCCTGTTCATGCCGATGCATATGTGAAAATTCGTGCAAAGAGAGTTCCCGGGCCATCACACTGGTTGCAGCGGGCCGAGCAATGTTAAGAACGTGGCGATCATCATAATGAGCGGCCCATGTTCGGCTATCGGGATCGTCCCGAATATTCACAATAACGGGTTTCGTTAAGTCGAATTCAGTCTCAAAGAGTTCTTTTGCACTAAGAAACGGAGCAGGGGGAACCGTGCCCTGAACGTTTACCTCCATGTGTTACAATAACAAGGGAAGTATCTATATGACTTTTACGAACCCAGAGATGTGAATCGATGCGAATATTTTCATCAGACACTATTCCAGGGCAAATAGTGATTCGCCAACTCGAAACACTATCCTTTTCAGGATGCTATGGCTACAATACTCGTAATGGGTCGACGTAAGCAGATTGTACAGCAATGTGAGCGGCTGATGGATAATCCGGAACAGATACGCAATATAGCCATTGCTGCACACATTGATCACGGCAAATGTGTTAGTGCAGAGACAAAAGTTAGCCTTGCAGATGGTACCGTTGTGTCTGCAGGTGAGCTATTCAGCCAGATCGAAGCAACTGGTGAACAGGCAGACGATTATAAAGGAGACGCATATATCCCAACAGAAGACATCGAGGTTGCATCCTTTGATCGGGGCGCTGGCGAGATTCGGACGGAACCAATAGCGTATGCATGCCGGCGAGAAGCAGAGGATCCACTTGTACAGGTCCAAACCTCAAATGGACATACAATCGAAACAACGCCAGAGCACCGGTATCTAACACTCGCCGATCATGGTACGTTTGAATTTCAACAGGCCGAGGAGTTAGACGAAGGGGATATTATCGTCGGTGCGCGAAACCTCCCGACATCACAATCTGGCAGTGATCATGGTCTCCTTCTCGAAGCGCTCACATCTAATGAAACAGTTTATGCCGAGGTAAGTGCTGATTTTGCGAGTCAGATCGAGACCGAAACACCCTCGAATGATGGAGATGAATATCTGCTCGCAGATCTGCTTGAATACTGCGATCACAATAATATCGATTTACATTCACTCTATAATCATATCGAGACGATCAGACAGCATAATTCGACCGATACAGTTGATATTTCTTTCTCGTTGCCAACAGATCTATCCGAGTTATTTACTCAGGCAGGAAGATACGTTGGTCAGCGTGTGACAGTAGATCATAATGATTCCCACGAGAGTATTGGGTCACATCTCCCTGAAGAAGAGGAAAGTACTGACATCCCAGATCCAGTTACCTTAAACCATCTGTTTTCTCTCATCTGTAATGATTCCACAAAGCAATCCTCAAAATCACTCCCCTCTCTCGTATTCGATGCTTCCCAAGAGCGAACAAGTGCATTTCTACGGGGAATACTTGATATAACTGGTCGAGTCGATACTAAAGAACCCGAAGTTATCATTACGGCAGATTCTCACGACACTCTCACCGATCTCCAACTCCTCCTCTATCAATTTGATATTGCATCAACTGTCTCTTCGGATGAGGATACGTTGACAATTCAAGGATCCCTCTCTTTACAAAATCTTCGTAAAATTGGATTTACCAATGCTCACCGGCAAACCGAACTTGAGACGTGTATCAATAAGGCATCAGCAAGTTCCCTTGATCGTGTGCCCGTCGATGGCAAAACCTTAGAACGGATCCGATCAGATAATGGGCTTTCACCGGAGACATTTAGTGAGAGTTATGCTCAATATGAAGATAATAACGAAGAGCTATCCAAACAGCGATTACAGCAAATTATTGAAACCTATAACCAGCATGATGCAGATGATGATATTCGAGTTGATCGGCTTCGGAGTTTAGCCAAAGCGGATACCTCATTCGTTGAAGTGACAGCAATAGATCATATCGAAACTGATGTCGTTTATGACTTTGGTGTCGAGGAGACGCAAAATTTCATTGCAAATGGCGTAGTGATCCATAATACCACGCTTACGGACAATCTCTTGGCTGGGGCGGGGATGATTTCAGAAGAATTAGCCGGTGAACAACTTGCAATGGATACCGAGACTGACGAACAAGAACGAGGAATTACTATTGATGCAGCAAATGTCTCGATGACCCATGAGTATGATGGTGAAGACTATCTCATTAATCTCATTGACACGCCAGGCCACGTTGACTTCGGTGGTGATGTAACGCGGGCAATGCGGGCTGTTGATGGCGCCTTAGTCGTGGTTGATGCTGTTGAGGGGACAATGCCCCAGACCGAGACAGTCCTCCGACAGGCCCTTCGTGAAAACGTTAAACCGACGTTATTTATCAACAAAGTTGATCGACTGATTAACGAGCTTCAAGAAGGTCCCGAAGAAATGCAGGAACGGCTGCAAACAGTCATTCGTGACGTCAATGAATTAATTCGGGGCATGGCAAAGGAAAAATATGAAGAGGAAAACTGGAAGGTTACTGTTCAGGATGGCACAGTTGCGTTTGGATCTGCCCTTTACAATTGGGCAGTCAGTCTTCCGTTTATGCAAAAAACGGGCATTGATTTCTCCGATATTATCGATTACAATCGAAACGAAAATGTTGAAGAACTCCGACAGAAATCACCGCTATCGGATGTCGTTTTGAATATGGTTGCCGAACACTTTCCAAGCCCAATTGATGCCCAACCCGAGCGGATCCCTTCAATTTGGCGGGGTGATGCGGAAAGTGAGATAGCCGATCAAATGCGGTTAGTCGATAATGAGGGTGAGGTCGTCTTTATGGTGACCGATATTAATCTTGATCCCCATGCAGGTGAGATAGCCACTGGGCGATTATTCTCGGGAACGATTGAAAAAGGGCAGGAACTTCACGTTTCAGGCACCGCTCGCACGAATAGAGTGCAGTCCGTTGGCATTTATATGGGAGGTGAACGGGAGGAAGTTGACCGGGTGCCCGCCGGTAATATTGCAGCCGTTACAGGACTTGAAGATGCAATTTCAGGGTCTACTGTCTCCAGTGTTGAGATGACGCCGTTTGAGTCGATCGAACACATTTCAGAACCGGTGATTACGAAGTCCGTCGAAGCCAAAAATATGGATGACCTCCCAAAACTCATCGAGACATTACAACAAGTCTCGAAAGAGGATCCAACGATTCAAGTCGAAATTAATGAAGATACTGGAGAACATCTCATCAGCGGCCAAGGTGAACTTCATCTCGAAGTCATTACCCAACGTATCGAGCGGGAACGCGGTATTCCTGTTCGCACCGGCGAACCAATTGTTGTATATCGAGAATCACCGCAATCCTCATCTGAAGAAGTTGAGGGTATTTCGCCAAATCGGCACAATCGCTTCTATTTGAGCGTTGAGCCATTGAACGACGATATTAAAGAGGCAATCAAGTTGGGTGACGTCTCGATGGATATGCCTGAAACCGATCGCCGTGAAGTTCTCCAAGAATGTGGCATGGAAAAAGATGATTCACAAAATGTCGAGGATATTATTGGTCCGAATGTATTTATTGACGATACAAAGGGACTTCAACATCTCCGTGAGACAATGGAGTTGATTATTGAAGGACTTGAAGAAGCTATCGATGAAGGCCCGCTCGCTGGCGAACCTGTCGAAGGATCACTCATTCGATTACTTGATGCACGACTTCACGAAGATGCCATCCACCGTGGCCCTGCCCAAGTCATTCCTGCGATCCGTCAGGCCTGTCACCGTGCATTAATCGATGCCGAAGTACGGCTATTAGAGCCAATACAAAACGTTCGAATTGACGTCCCAAGTGAGCACATGG
>JBDGRB010000092.1:0-14486 GCA_042218485.1 Halobacteriaceae archaeon
ATGGAACCAACGTAGGTGCGCGTGACCTCAATCGCCATACATAGCCTATGTAGACAAACCGACTTAATAGTGTGGATTGGCGTTGAATATCCGGTCTGCCATCGACGGTGGTTTGTGTCCACGTTGACGATTCACGCCCGCCGTAAACGGCGGGATTCTCTCCTTGCAGAAAGATAGCCCACTTGATTAGCAAAACGCATTTTGATTGTCAGATACGATACGTAGATATGAATCGAGAAGAACTTGAGAGTGCAAGTCAATCACTCCGGCAGGCAGCCGAGTTAGTATCAAATGAGGAGATTGAGAAACGAATTTATACACAATCCAGAGAATTAGCTGAACTTGCAATGGCAGATCAAGAGCCAGAACAAGATCGATTAGCCAGCCAAATACGGACACTAAATGAGATTTTGCGTGGAGTAACGGATCCGGATGTGATCTCCCAGGTCGAGCAAGCGAGAAATGCAATCGAAACGTATCAAGAAGGAGGCAGTCGAGAATAAATTGACACCCTTCGAGATAAAAGTCCACTCATTATTCGTTATCGAAACTGAAATCTATCTAGATTTTCGATCTTTGTACTTGACCCCCTCTCCGCCCTGAAGCGACGGGGCTTCCGCTATCATTCCGTGAAAACAACATAAAATTCGCTGAATCAGTAATTAGGATTTGATTACCAAATCTTCTCGAATGTCACTCCCCTGTGCCGGAATTCTGTAAAGGCAAATAGGAAAAAATATCACAATCCTGGGACGGTAATCTCAATCCAATTGAATGCCGGAGATAATGGGATATAATCCATCTCCTTAAGTATTACCAGGTAAAACAACCGGGTAATGAAACGTCGTAATTTCCTCAAACGAGCGGGTGTCGGTATATCAGCACTTGGCGGTCTAAGCGGCTGTCTAACGAGCCCTGGCCGGAATAATGAATTACCGTTTACAGTTGCTACCTATAGTGCCTTCGTTGATGCACCGAGTACAAGTCCAGGTGCATATGTGAAAAAGGAATTTGAAAAGCGATATGATGTGAACATGAAGTGGTTTGTGCCGAATAACGAACTTAATTACTTTATTCAACGCCGTAAACAGGGGATGACGATCGACACCGATATGTATTATGGGCTTACCCCAACTGATTTTGCCCGTGCTGATTCCCATCTCGGCGAAAAAGGATTATTTAGACAGCTGGATACCTCTAAAATCAAAAATTATAGTGCGATTAAAGATCATCTGACAATCGATCCAAAAGGTCGTGTCGTTCCGACATATACATCATATATCAGTCTCGTGTATAATGAGAATAAAATCGACGCTCCAGAGACGTTTCAACAATTGACATCGCCAAAATACAAAGGGAAACTCCTTGTTCCGAATCCGCAAAACAGCCAAACGGGACTTGATTTCCTGTATTGGACGATAAAGAATTTCGGCACGTCGGGATATCTTGATTACTGGAAACAACTACAACAGAATAATGTCCATATTCTCAAAGATTGGGGTGCAGCTTATTCAGCATATTCAAATGGTGAGGCACCGATGGTAGTTTCCTTCTCGACCGATCAGGTATATGCTGCCAGATATAATCAGAAAATGTCACGACATCAGATCGGCTTCCTCAACAATCAAGGATACTCCTATATTGAGGGTGCCGGCCAGTTTGTAAATACCAATAAAATCGATATTGCAAATAAATTCCTCGACTTTATCCTGGATCCCGAAGTCCAAGCCAAAATTGCAGTTAAAAACGTCGGATTGCCTGCGGTAACAAATGCAACCTTGCCAGATAATTTCAGTAAGTTGGTTCATACACCCCAGAATCCAGTGAGCTTTGGCTACGATAAACTCGTTGGCAACGTAGATAAATGGCTAAGTGATTGGTCGAAACAAATTGCGAGTAAGTGATCCGAAAGCGATATTTACTATCCGAGAAACTTGAAAATCGAGTTATTCTCCTCGGCCTAGCGGGGATGGTCAGTCTGCTGATTGTCCTCTTTTATTATCCACTTGTTATCGTTTTATTAGAAGCCTTCACTGTGCATGGTGAATTTACCGGCCGGATTTTGTATACTATATTGACTTCCGAGTTTTATTTTGGTTGGCTACCACAGTTTATCGCCCATCCAATTGAAACTGTCCGTAGAGTGCCAAGCGGAACGCTTGGCCTGTTTGGATTTACGGCGTATCAAGCTATCCTCTCAACAATCGCAAGTGTTCTGTTAGGATTGCCTGGAGCATATCTCCTTGCGCGATTTGAATTCCCTGGTCGCAAAACGATTCGATCACTAACGATACTCCCATTTGTCATGCCGTCTATCATTGTCGCTATTGGCTTTGTGGCGATGTTTGGCGAAAACGGAGCATTGAATGATGCGCTCCGGCTCCTTGGATTGCCAACACTTGATTTGATGTTTACATTGAAAATTATAATTTTAGCCCATGCTTTCTATAATGCGCCACTAATCACACGGATGACAGCAGCCGCATGGGAAAGTGTTGATCGGCGACTCATCGAAACAGCACGAAGTATGGGAGCAAGTCCGTTTCGAGCATTTATTGATGTAATTCTTCCCCAACTGATCCCCTCGATTTTGACTGGAGCTTTGCTTACATTCATTTTTACGTTTTTATCATTTCCGATTATCTTAGCCCTTGGTGGATTAAAATTAGCAACTGTTGAAGTGATGGTGTATCACAATATCAACTTACTCAATTATTCAACTGCTGCAGGATTAGCCCTTTTAGAGATGAGTATTTCCCTCATATTAACTTATGCATATCTACGATATGAAGCACGGCAAATGTCGACACGGGAATCAATTCAGACACAAGCTCGGATCCATCTATTTGGTCCACTTACAATCAAGCGTCTCCTCGTCTTTGGATACACATTTCTGGCAGCAATAATCTTTCTTGGACCAATAATAAGTATGGTTATTGAAAGTTTTACAGGTGGCCAGGGGCTTACACTCCGGAATTATATGTTTCTCGTCCAACGTCAATTAACGGGATACGATTTTCAAGTGCAACCGTTAAATGCGATTATCAATTCATTACTTTTTGCCATTGGCAGTTTACTGATCGCTCTCCCGATGGGGATTTTCTTAGCGATAATCAGCACCCGTGATTTCCGTGGCCGAAAATTTATCGATGCAATAACGATGGCCCCCTTGGCAGTTAGTGGGGTTGTGGTCGGATTGGGACTCCTCCGTGGATTAGTGTTTGGAATTACGATTGGCGGATATCGAATAACTGTAACTGGCGCACTGGCCATTATTGGAGCCCACGCGGTAGCGGCATATCCATTTGTCACACGGAATGTTGTTCCTCTATTGGAGAGTGTCGATTCTCGATTGGTTGAATCTGCAAGGGCGCTTGGGGCGTCACGACTAACGGCATTGATCGATATTGAACTACCACTTGTATACTCTGGTATCATCGCTGGCGCGGCGTTTGCTTTTGCCATTAGTATTGGTGAATTCGATGCAACAATCATTTTGATCCAAGGTGGTGACTGGTATACAATGCCGATTGCTATTGAACGATATATTGGTCGGCGATTGGGGCCGGCAACTGCGATGGGATGTGTGTTATTAGCAGTAACGGCAATGAGTTTCATTATAATTGATCGCGTCGGCGGGCGGTGGTACAGTGGTTAGCGTTCGACTTAATGGGGTGTCGAAGGAATATGGCCAAACGACAGCCCTTGAGAATATCTCTTTTGATGCCCGTGAGGGCGAATTTTTCACTCTTGTCGGTCCTTCTGGTTGCGGCAAAACAACAACATTACGGCTGATTGCCGGCTTCGAATCCCCGTCATCGGGATCAATATATTTCGGTAATTCAGCAATGGAGGGGATTCCACCTGAAGAGCGGGATATTGGTATCGTCTTTCAAAATTATGCACTATTTCCACATATGTCGGTCAAAGAGAATATTGCCTATGGATTACGATTCAGGGACCCGCCAGGAGATACTTCAACCGATGAACGAGTTGCTGAATTATTATCAATGATTGGACTTGAAGGAATGGAAGATCGATCACCGGATGAACTATCCGGCGGTCAACGGCAACGAGTAGCGCTTGCTCGAGCGATCGCGCCCAGCCCCCAAGTATTGTTATTGGATGAGCCTATGAGTGCACTCGATGCGCGGTTGCGGGAGCAACTCCGGATCCAGGTCAAAGAATTGCAATCGGAACTCGATATTACGACGATATATGTCACCCATGATCAAGCAGAAGCCCTTGCCATTAGTGATCGAGTCGCGGTCCTGAATAATGGCAGTATCGAACAGATCGACAAACCAGAAGGGATCTATCGACGACCCTCGACACGATTTGTCGCCGAATTCGTGGGTGAAAATAATCTCTTTAACGGATCAGTTACCGAAATTGATGAGCATACAATCACTATTTCAGTCGGGTCCACGTCATTCACGATAGATAATGACGATACTCCGCAGCTAACACAAAATGACACAATAGTATTCTCAGTCCGTCCGGAGGATATTACGAAGGAACATCCATCAAACACATTTCAAGCAACGATCAATAATATCGAGTTTTTAGGCGAAGCGTATCGGATCCATGCTGAATGGAATGACTATTCGCTAACGATACGAATGAAGGAATCCCCCTCATCACCTGTTACTGTCGGCTTTGACCCAGCAGATGCACATATTATCGGTCATTGACATCCTCCACGGCCTGAAGGTCGTAGAGGAGGTCAATCCGCTTGTTTTATGGCATCAGCAGTGCTCAGAGAGATATATGGAATATGCTTTAGCTATTGAAGGAGCTCCAGATCATATCCCGGGCGGAACTGCTATATTACTCCTTCATCCCAGTACTGCTGAAACAGATCGTATCGATACTGAGTTTCTTCGAATCGATACCGACCATTTTTTCGTGGTATCAACACGAACAACTGCGCGAGGCGTCAAGCAAAAGTTAGATTATTACAATTTGGATGCAAGTAAAGCGGATATTCTCGACACATTAAGTGTTGAGCGAGGGTTATCACGCCGGAGTTCAGAACATATCCATTATGTATCTGCTCCCGACGATATAGAGGGTATTATTACACAGACACGCGAGTTTTTCGACAACCATTCTGGCAAATTACGATTAAGTTTTGATTCGTTAACGGAGCTTGCATATTATGCAAATGACGAAGAAGCAATTCACCTCCTTGAATCGATTGTTGATCTATTGGAAACCCATGATGCTGTTGGCTTATTTCATGTCGATAGAGAAGTCCACACTGAAGAAACACTTGATCGATTTATATCAATCTGTGATGCAATAATTAAGGTTGATACAAGTGGAGCGATTCAAACGGATTTCCCTGGTTGACGTCCTCCCCGCACTGAAGGGCGAGGACCCCGCCGCGGGTAATCCAGCCAGGTAATTCTCTTGTCCTTATGCAATGCTAGCCGTTGGAGCTGAATATTTATCAGATACGAAAACGACACGGTACTAGATCACCCAAGCGCCATATTTAAAATCAGCAATAATGACAGTATCATTGCGCCTCCAAGAACCAAGACCACAATTGTTGTATCTCGATTCATATTGGTATATTCGCTGAACAGATACTTAATTTATAAGGACTACAGGACCAATATAACCATGTTGTCAATCTGATGGAGTGCCAACCGAGGATTGACGGGCAATTTCAATCCATTTGCCAGAATAAAACCGACCAAGATTGACGAAAGCGCGGGTATACATATCACCGAGAATAGCAATATAAATAGCAATTAAGCCAAACCCAAGGCCAGGGGTGAAACTAAGGCCTCCGATCGTTACTGCAAATCCAACGGGGAGCGCAGCAAAGGCGATTGGTAGACGAACGATATATGTGGCAATTAATCCACCATAGAATGGCCATCGTGTATCGCCCGCTCCGCGCAAGGCGCCACGCATAGTTCGTGAGACACTGAACGCAGCTACGCCAATACCAAATAGTCGAATGAATGTCACTGTGAGATCGAGGTGTTGAGTCTGAAAGAGGTTTGCAATGGGGACAGCTGCAATAAATAATATCGATGCGATTAAGAGCTGAGTAATGAGGGCAATTCGCATCGTTTGCCACCCATAATTAGTTGCCTCCTTATCATTACCAGCGCCAATACTTTGTCCAACTAATGTACTCGATGCAGTTGAGTAACCCCATGCCGGCATCATTGCAAGTAACATTACTCGACGACTGATCGCATAGGCGGCAACGATCTCAGTTCCTAAAACCCCTAAGACAAATAGAAAGGGGAATCTACCCAGCGTACGAGAAATTCTGGTTCCTGCAAGTGGTAAAGCAACACGAACGATTTCTGTTGCGATTTCCCAATCCCACTGTTTTCCGCCTAAATGGATTTGCACATTCCATTGTCCCGAGAGCAATACACCAAAGAATATCAAGGCTGCAAGCGTATTAGCGAGGGCGGTTCCAAGGGCTGCACCGGCAATTCCTAAAGGAGGAAATGGTCCAAGTCCAAATATCAACAGCGCATTTAATATAATATTCGTCGGCAACGTTACCAATCGAACGTACATAGGCGTTCGGGTATCACCTGCACCGGCCAGAGCCCGTGCAGCAATCATACTCCAAAATCGAAACACAACAGAAGCCATCAAGATCTTGAGATAAATTGCTCCTTTGGCAATAACCGCTTGGTTTTGGGTTAGAATACCAATCATTTGTTCGGCAAAAACCCACGTTCCAGCTGTGATTGGCACTGCAAGTAGAATTGAGAGCCAGAGTGATTGTTTTATCGAAAAATCTGCCATATCGTGTTGTTCTGCTCCTTTGAACCGTGACACCACACTGATTGTCCCGCTTGTCAGTGCCAGCGCCAGACCAAACGGGATAAAATAATATTGAAATCCAAACTCGAGAGCTGCAACAGCTATTTCACCGGCAGCAAGACTTACCATGAAAAAATCAGCAGTCCGTAGTAGTGTTCGCATACCACCGGTAATCATGGCAGGAAGGGCTAAATCAAATGCATCGTCAGCCTTCTGTTTATCCAATAACCCCAATCGCGCCAGCGCAGCGGGGAATAAAAATAACAAAGAGCGTAGATTCTGCCGTATACCTCTGCCCATCATTCTACGCTTTACAATCGACCCTAAAGGATTTTCTCTTTGCGGACAGTACTATGAGGTTTCCGAGGACATAGACTCTATCTAGGCTATTTCTTCTATGACCCCCTCGCACTTCCGTAAACAGCGCGGCTTCCCGTACAGCAGGGGTGGGCGATTTGCTGGTTGATAGATCAGTCGGTATGACTGATCTCCTGCCGGAGGCAAACCTCCGTTACTCCCCCACTTCGTGTGGATTCGGAGGTACCGTTGTGTGGGAATCCAGCGGCCTGAAGTAAGTTCCTTCAGACGTAACATCCCGAATCCGATAGTATCCGTTTCGTTGGGCTACAAATCTGCCTCGGTTTCCGTCATGCAACGATGCGACGAAGGATAAATCTATGAGATGGCAGTACTCATTGTTGGCTGGTTTCCGGAGCCGACCTGATTCACGCTCGGCCTATTCGGTCCTCGGGTCCGACAGTAAGTGTCGGAACACTTGTCGCTCACGGCAAGGGCGCGATTCTCTCGCTGGCAGAAGATAGATAGCGGGCCGAGCACATCGAGACATACCCCAAGCGGTTCACTCTCCATACATTCAATCGGAGAAACGGGATAAGTGGTATTGACGTCCTCCCCGCCCAAAAGGGCGGGACTTGACGCCTGCTTCAACGTAAATGCAACTACTTGGACAACCATCCGATAAATACAATTAGGAATCAGAGTCCTTCCATGTGTCAGGTACTTCAATCATATATCTGCCGTTTTCCTGGAGTGCAATGATATATTCTTCGCGGTTGTATAATTCCATTAAATTGAGTTCGTACTGCCCAGGTTCAATAATCCGAATGCTTTCGAACTGATCATTTAATTCTTCTCTGAGACTGCTCAAATCAGGTGACTCGTCACCCGTCGGCTCTTGCACTTCTTTGACATTTCCTGAGGATCGAGGTGGATGATCATCAACAACTTCGCTTCGAGCCTCGCTTTGGGCTGTATCTTCCATCGATTGATTAGTTCTTTCTTCGTCGCTTCCCACAAGGTCTTTGACACTTGCTGCTGCTCGCCCCACACGTTCAGTCATGCTCTGATCTCTATCGGGAGACTGTGGTTCAGTCGATAGTTCTGTCTCGTCTGAGACTCCCTCCGGTAGAAATTGAAATTTGTTGCCACCACATTCTGGACATCCAGAAAGCATTTCCTTGGATCCATCAGGAAAGATGTGACCACAGTTAGTACATTGGTGGGGCATTGTGAATCACAGATTATTTGCGAGATATTAACGCACTGATTAGAGTTTCATCCTTATGGAGAGATTCAATTTGATTTGCTGGCCCGATTACGGTAAGTTTCGACGTGGATTGACGGCCCATAATCCGATCGAGGAGGCTCCCTCGATTAGTTTCAGATTGGGGGAAACTTTCGATTTCTATACCCGTAAAGTCATCTGGATTGATTTCCGTCATAGTCACTTCGATCAGCTTTGATTCTTCATCTGGTGACAACCCTTCCTCAAGAATGACGATATTCCCATCATGAACGCCATCTAGGATCATGCGGATTTTCTCCATACTCGTTTTATTTTCCATCCGTTCACCGCTGATTAAATCGATTTGAATACCATCTTGTTCCATTTCCGGCATAATAATCACCCAAAGTATTCTGCTATTTTATCATACACTTCATCCATGTTGTCTCCCTCAAGCGCTGAAAGCGGCGTCGTTTCATGCTGGGGGAACGCATTTGCAATGCGTTGAGTTTGTGCTTCATCTAAATCAATTTTATTTGCAAGGATTAAAACTGGTAAATTCTGGCTTTCGATAATACCAATGATCATTGTATTCACTTGCGTAAAGGGATCTTCTGTACTATCAAGGACATAGATAACACCATCGACGTCCTCACGTAACCAATGCATCGCTTCAGCAACACCTTCAGTTGCTTCACGTGATCGTCGAATTGCTTCCTCCTCTTCGAGGTCGTGTTCGAGGAAATCTTCATAATCAACTTTTGTCGTCACCCCAGGTGTGTCGACTATATCAATTTGAACAGTTTTCCCGTTGCGTTCGATCTCGACGCCTTCTTTTCGACGAGCGCGACGAGTTTCGT
The DNA here is from genome assembly GCA_042218485.1 of Halobacteriaceae archaeon. Classification (GTDB taxonomy): domain Archaea; phylum Halobacteriota; class Halobacteria; order Halobacteriales; family Halobacteriaceae; genus JBDGRB01. The sequence continues at coordinate 9,193 of JBDGRB010000092.1, forward strand.
GTGGAATGTGACTTTCCGGCCCAACTGCATCGCCAGTCCAATCCCTCGCAATACGATTTGCTAAGGTGGTTTTACCAGCGTTTGGCGGACCATAGATACCGATACGTTTTGGTTCAGCACTACCATTAGTAAACAACTTTGCTCGGACGCGTGTGATACTATCACGAAGACTTGTTAAGAGACCCATAATTTCCTCCCTATCGGATTTCGTTTACGTGTAATTTGACGACTACTCACAAGCATCATAATAAAAGAATAGCCGGTACTTAATTTTACGTCAGACATTACTAATTTGAATGATATATTTATCCCCCCACCCCATCATTTCAATTGGAACCGCCAAATTACATCTTGATGAGTCCTAAAATATTGGTATTTTATCTTAACTATTTTATAAATAGGCAAAGAAAAAGACTAGTAAGAATATATTACGGTTATTGTTTGGAGAGCAATCCCTTAAAGGTTGCTGTAACAATACCTCTTTCTTGGGATTCTACGATATTTCATCTCCAGTTGAAACAAAGGGGGGAGGGGGTATACGAACTCATTTATTTATCATTATTATTAAATAAATTTCGTCTTCGAAAGTTTTTAGTTCTCACCGTTTCCTCTGTTTCAACTGCACTCTCGAACACTGTCGTTGGTAGAATTTCCCCTCTATCCACAGTACTGCAGTGGTCTGCTGAAAATAATTTGTCTGCGCTTCAACATTCCACATGAAAGTGGGGGAAGATACCAAAACGACAGGGGGAGGTATCTAATGAATGTCAGATAAACCATCGCATCCGGAATATCAAGAGACTACACGGGATCGGGAATTCGATATCGATGTCGAACAGGTACTCGGGCAATCCGATGAAGAACAATCGGGTTTATTCGATGATTTACTTGAAGGTGAGGCAATATTTGAACAAAAAGAAGTTCTTCGACCATCGTATACACCAGATCAACTACCACACCGCGATAATCAAATCAACAATATGGCCACGATTTTAGTGGCTGCACTCAGAGGGGAAACACCCTCAAACATCTTGATTTATGGCAAAACAGGGACGGGTAAAACTGCGAGTGCGAAATATGTCAGTGAGGAACTCGAACAAACCTCGCAAAAATATGATGTTCCGTGTGAAGTCGAATATATTAACTGTGAAGTGACCGATACGCAATATCGTGTCCTTGCACAACTAGCCAATACGTTTATTGAAAAAAATCAGGCATATATAAAAGAGAAAATAACGGAACTTGAATCGGTACAGGAATCAGTAACGGCAGGCCAAGCCGATCTTTCGGACACACCTTTTGAATCATCTACGGATCTTTCGTCGAAAATATCTTCGCTCAAATCTGATAAAGAACAGATGGAGGAGGTCCCGATGACGGGGTGGCCAACTGATCGAGTCTATTCGACGTTTTTCGACGCGGTTGATTATGTCGAACGAGTTGCGGTTATCATGCTCGATGAAATTGATAAGCTAGTCGAAAAAAGCGGTGATGATACGCTATATAATTTATCTCGGATGAATTCCGAACTGGAAAATTCTCGAGTATCAATTATTGGAATCAGTAATGATCTCAAATTCACTGATTTTCTTGATCCTCGTGTTAAATCATCGCTTGGGGAAGAGGAAATCGTCTTTCCGCCATATGATGCCAATCAATTACGCGATATCCTTGAACAACGATCCGAGACAGCCTTTCAAGATGGGGTCCTTTCAGAGGATGTGATACCGCTCTGTGCGGCTTTTGCGGCCCAAGAACATGGAGATGCTCGCCGCGCATTAGATCTCCTCCGAACAGCAGGAGAATTAGCTCAACGAGATCAAACGGATACTATCACAGAAGAACACGTCCGGAAGGCCCAAGACAAAATCGAACTGGATCGAGTTATTGAAGTTGTTCGTACTCTCCCGACACAATCGCAACTCGTCTTATATGCAATAATTACGTTAGAGAAAAACGGAGCTCAGAATATCAACACCGGTGAAGTATTTAACATCTATAAACGCTTATGTAATGAAATCAATGCAGATGTGTTAACCCAACGTCGGGTGACGGATTTAATCAGTGAACTCGATATGTTAGGTATCGTGAATGCGGTCGTTGTGAGTAATGGCCGACATGGTCGGACGAAAGAAATCAATTTATCCGTTCCAATCGAAGAAACCGAGACGGTATTGAACGCAGATTCCCGTCTCAATGACCTTGATGATGTACAACCTTTTGTTCAAGCTCGATTCGATAGCTAATCATCGGACGCCGAACGCTGGACCAATTGGCTAACTGCGGAGATGGAGCTACACTAGGTGTGATTGAAAATTGTTGGCTGATCATTAACCGGATCCAGCCTAATTCTGGGATCCGAAATTCGGCTGTCCCGATGATCCATGATGGCTTCACAATCGGACTTATACCATTTGTTTGGTCATAATACGGATTCCAATCTCCTTTGGTAATGAATCCAGCATACGGTGCGGGACAGTACCGAAGTTCTTGACAATTTGTGGCCTGCGGAATATATTTCGGATTTGCCTTCGTAAACCAGTTTTCACCTTTATTCACCCATAACCGAGCGCGATGAATGATCGGTGGACCGTGCCTATTGGGCGGCGCAAACACAATGACATCACCGAACGAGCCAAACGCTTTGTATTCTACTTGCTGGGCTTGTTGGTAGGGGACAATACCAGTGTTATTCACTCCCCCAGCTCTCAAATATCGTTGGTTATCAACGATAAACACGAGGTCACCAGGTTTGAAATGGGGTTGCATACTGCTACTTTCGACGGCGACCATCGGTGGCCAAACGCCACTGACGGCGAATAAGAACAATCCAATAACGACAACGATCGAGATACTACTCAAAATTTCACGAATGAATACCACGAACTGATGGTCAGTACCGAAAAACCATCGGATAGCAGATACCGGTCCATCTATTGGATCCGGTGGGCCATCACTCATACGCAGTTTGTAATAACAGCGGGTCTAAGAACGTTCTGGGTTACGAATTATTTCCATGACCGTCAGAGTCCGTCACACTTATCTTATATCCAAGTGAGTTGACTCCTGTGCCACAGGAGACGCCCGTCAGGATCATCGAAAAGATAACGGAACATGGATATAATGCTGATCGAGACGCTGTCACACTTTTGTCCAAAGCCGAGGATCCTGATGAAGCAATTCAACAAATAATCGAAACGCTTCCGGACGATACCTTGACTATCGAAAGCGAACATGTCCGACGGGTTATAACCGATACCTCAATTTCAAGTGGAACAAATAAAACTGAAAATCAGCCTACTAAACCAATATCTACAGTCGAAACAGAGGGGATGTCTCAAACCGGATCCCGGAATATTGATACTAGTTCACAGGAAGTTATTATTCGAAACGATATTACCGGGAATAGCACCGGTACAGGTGAATATGCTGATTTCGTTTCACTGTTTCATGATCGATATGAACGACTGTCAGGAATTTTGCAGTCACGTGTCAATCATCGACCAACAGATGCGATCGCCGATATGAGTGGTGGGAGTGAGACAGCGTTGATTGGGATGATAAATGATATCCGATCGACTGCCAACGGCAACTGGATTATCGAGTTAGAAGATACGAACGGTACGTTCCCCTGTCTTATTATGAAGGATCGAGATCTTAGTTCAACTGTCGATTCCCTTCTTCTTGACGAAGTAGTTGCAATATCGGGCACACTTTCCGATGATACGGAGATTCTCTTTGGCGATGAGGTTCACTTTCCAGATGTTCCTCGCAATTATCAACCCGCTACTGCCGATCGAAAAGTCGAGGCCGCCTTAATAAGTGATATCCATATTGGCAGTCAAGAATTTCTCGAAGACAAATGGCAGACCTTTACTGAATGGTTGCATTCCGAGGAGGCATCACATATTGAGTATTTATTAATAGCTGGCGATATGGTGGAAGGTGTTGGTGTCTATCCCGACCAGGATGAGGAATTGGACATTGTAAATGTATACGACCAATATCGTGCCCTCAACGAATATCTTAAAGATGTCCCAGCGGGGATGGAAATTATCATGATTCCAGGAAATCATGATGCGGTCCGATTAGCTGAACCACAACCTGGATTTGACGACCGAATCAGAGACATTTTATCACCACACGATGCGACAATTGTTGGCAATCCTGTCTCTGTTGATATTGAGGGAGTGACGATATTAATGTATCATGGTGTTTCACTTGATGAAATCGTCGCCGAAATACCGGATGCCTCCTATGAACAACCCGCAATAGCTATGCAATATTTACTCCAAAAGAGACACGTTGCACCGACATTTGGCGGGAAAATGCGAATTGCCCCTGAAAAACGCGACTACCTCGTTATCGAAGACATCCCAGATGTGGTCCATTCTGGCCATGTGCACAAAATTGGTGTTGATACATACCACAATGTGAGAACGATTAATAGTGGCTGCTGGCAATCACAAACCGAGTTTCAACGCAATGTGAATATCGAACCAGACCCTGGCTATGCCGTTATTCTTGATTTAGAAACACTTGAACCAACAATTAGAAAATTCAATTAGTGGCTAATCGGTATCGGTCGGTTGATTCTCCGGAAAACCGCGGCCCAGTGTCAATCTTGGCAAATCCAACTTCTGTTAGTGTTGATCGAATCTCCGTATTCGATTGAGGGACAATAATTTCGATCGGATATTGCTCCGATTTCCCGAATTGTATTGGATCCTCCAATAGTCGTCGTAGATTTTCTGGTTCGGCAACGAAACGAGTGATCTGAACGGTCTCTTGCCAGGTGTCGAATGCCAAAAATCCCTGAATAGACCCATCACACTCATATACTCGCACCTCCCGTTCGTGTATCATACGGGAAATGGTGTTTTCGGACGCATCAGCGATGGTAGCAATCTCCTCACAATCGGATGCTACTGCGTCTCGCACGCAATCTGTCATAGTGTACCACTTTACACTCTTTATTTCGACTACAAAAATTCTTAGCTTATAGCGGACCGAGCACCGTGATTGATATGATTTAAGATTATAATAATATGTATGAATGAGAACGAACCTCCGCTATGTGATTATTGTCGTAACCCTTGTTCACGATCAGTCTTAACACTTGAGCATGGCGACTATACCTACGAGTTTTGCTCGAATGTATGTCGAGAAGCGATGCAGTCAAGTGACCGTGTATATACACAATATCATGATTTTCGGAGATTTAGACCTGGGTTAGCCGGCCTAGATCCTGCCTTGCCACAAGGAATTCCTCGCAATTCGTGTATATTATTGGC
>JBDGRB010000198.1:0-14324 GCA_042218485.1 Halobacteriaceae archaeon
ACCCTCAAGGAGCGAACGGCGGTAGCCGTGAGCGAGTAGGGTGGGGTAGTTCACTTATGCTGGGTTGATCAGAGACCTATACCTAGTTCGGTCTATTGTTAACAATACCTGATAATAAGTCCAATACACTCATTTATATCCCCAAGAAATCCATAGTCATGCCAAGTCTCCTCGATACGTATATTAAAAATAGGGAAATGGTTCAGCCAAACCATGCAAATAATTTACAGACTGCTCATGGAGGTAATGTCATGAAATGGATGGATATAGTTGGTGCCATGTCAGCGATGCGATTTGCCGGCGAAACCTGTGTCACAGCACGGATGAGTCAAGTGAATTTTGAACGTCCAATTCCAGTTGGTAATACGGCACTCATCGAAGCATATGTCTATCGGGCAGGGGAAACGAGCGTTCGTGTCCGATTAAAAGCGCATAAAGAAGATCCCCGATCTGGCGAGACTGTCCAGACAACTGAATCGTATTTTGTCTATGTCGCTATTGATGAAAATAGACAACCTACTCCTGTACCAGAATTATCGATCGAAACCGACCAAGAGGAAACGCTACAACAAGAGGCTATCGAAGGTGATGAAGATATTTAAACAAACTCTCTAAAGAATACTCTATCTTCATACTATGGTGGTTACTGATACTATCGCTCTGTTTGGTCTTGCTATTGGCTTAGGATTTGCACATGGTATTGAACCTGGTCATGGATGGCCAGTTGCAGCTACATATGCACTAGATAAGCCAAATAAATGGGCATCCGGACTGTTAGCTAGTTCACTATTGGGAATCGGGCATCTAATTAGTAGCATAGCAATGGTCGCTGTGTTTTTCTGGGCAAAAACGTATTTCAATTTGGGCCAAGCCAAATGGATGAATTATGTTGCGGGCATATTATTAATTCTACTTGGCGTATATGAATACCGTCACGGGCATTCCCATGCTGAATCAGATCATAGTCATGAAGATGAAACCCATTCCTCTCATACACATACCGACAGTGAATCTGACCATGATCATAACCACGATCATGATGAAAATTCAGGGAAACTTGGGGGCCTTACTCAGTATATCCCGTTTGTTGGATCCCATCACCATATGCATAAGGAAGATGCCGAACGGGGGCTTGTCGGTATTGCTGGATTTGCATTTGTATTAGGTTTTGCTCATGAGGAAGAATTTGAAATCATCGGTCTTTGCTTGGGTTCCCAGTATTGCTTGCAGCTAATGTTGGTGTATGCGTTTACCGTTATCGTTGGTATTGTTGGGCTAACATTGCTGTTAATAGCTGGATATAATCGGTACGAAGAAACCGTTGAACGATATGCTACGTATTTCCCTCACATCTCGGCCGCGATATTGATCATTATGGGATTTGGATTTATCGTCGGGTTGTTCTAAGGATCTTGCAGGAGCGTTTAATAAACCTCAAGAATACGCATCGACAAAGATAGGGCGTGAGTAGTTCGGAAGATACGTATACATTTGATGACATCGCTGTCGTTATGGGGACATATAATGAAGAAGCAGCTATTGAGACGGTAATAAACGATATCAACGAGGCGACGAATGGTCAGGCTGAAATTATATGTGTCGATAGTTCGACTGATAACACGGCCGAAATAGCGAAGGAATTGGGAGCAACTGTCATCTCTCAAGAACCGCAAGGCTACGGAGTCGCGCTTCAAACCGCATTTTCGGCTACTGATAAACCAGTGATCATAACAACAGACTGTGATGATACGTATCCACTCGAATGCATTCCTGACTTTCTGGAAGAGATAAATAATGGATATGATGTTGTGAGTGGTGATCGATTATATTTCGGTGCGGAATATATGCCATCGCTTAATAAAATAGGGAATATATTATTTGCGCTTGTGTCAAGTGTCTTTCTCAAGACACGTGTCCATGATGTAACCACTGGCATGCGTGCATATCGACGTGAGGTATTGTCTTCTATTACGTGGACAGAAAATACGGGGTTGTCTGCAGAATTACTAATTCGTCCGATCTTTCGGGGCTATCGAGTTAAAGAAATACCGATTAAATACGGTGCCCGAAAGGGCCAAACGACATTAGATCCGATTGGCGGGGGGGTAGCAATATTTACTTCAATCCTAACGGTGAGTCTAAAAGAACATCTCAGACAATTGAAGTATTAATGAATACATCGGCTCGGTCGATAGCAGCGGGGATATATGCGGCGCCACCTCCACAGCGTCGAAAGTCAAAGCAAAGTTCTGTATATGGAGACAGTGTTCGAACAAATGGACCATTTGTTTCAACTGGTTGACGAATGACATACGAAAACCGTGACCCGTGACCGCCATCTACAAATATTTCTACAGTAATTTGGGATGTCCCTGATAACGAAATTGTTTTGTCATCCCCAACCACACTAACGTGCCGACCAGTTATTTTTGCATTGTTTCGAGTTATATTGAGAAAGAGAGTAGCAGAGGAAGTATCAGGACCAATAGCATAATACGCGACACTATCACGGTCAGATAGCCGAATTGATATGGAATTTGTGTTTGAAGGGATTCCAATGGTAATTTTCGTTACCACTGTTCTACCAGAGGCAATATGGATTCTGTTTAATGTTGGTTGGACGGGGTCACCATCAAAGGGATTCCAGGCACCACGGTAGGAAAATCGATAATAATTTCGATGCGGGAACGCATCAATAACTGCAAAAGGTGCTGTTTTTGATAATGCATATACTTTTGCTCCATCATATCGTGGAGAATTTCGCAGGGCTTGAAATGGATGATTCAGCCATTCACCATAGGGGGTTGGAACGAAAATGACGGCATTGGTTAGTGTATGAGATTGGAACGGTTGATATGCTTCTTCATATTCTGCAGTTACGGTTTGATTACGACGTACTACATCGTCAACAGCAAGTGCTGATCCACTTATCAATATACTAAATATAACTAGGGCAGCACCGATTTGGCTGATTCTTCTGTTCACATCGATATGATCCACCACCCTTTCGTGGATGAATCTCACGATCCAAACGCCCCCTACGGCTGTAAAAATAGCTGTTGGGAGTAACATATCAAAATGATAATACGGTCCGAGAAAAGTGATCAAACCATCGGGATTCATGAGGTCGCCAATAATATTGAGGTTGCCCCAAAAGTAGATATTCCCTCCAGCGATTGATACGAATAAGAGAAACAGAACGAATTTGTTATTTATCCTTGTCATACCCTCTGCTGGTCTTTTAAAAACAGTATTGTTGGACAAAACAGTCACAATCCCGATCAGTAAAATCACGAAACCGATTATGCCACCGGCAATCCATTGAGAGAAAAATAGACGTAACACTATCGAATTTGCTAGTAAGGCAAGTTCTGGACTATAATATACTTGATATCCCAACAGAGAATGCATCCCAAACCCGATGCCGTCATGAGGGCCAAATGCTTTATACGGGAATAAGAGAAAATTGCCCGTCATAAGTTTGTTATACAATAAGGCAATCAGAACCCCAAGAGACCCAACTATTGCTATCGTGAGATGATACTCAACGACATCGGAATGAAACCGCATACGAATTACCTGATATATTGAGGCGAGTATGAACGGTGCAGCGAACAGGAAAGCTGTAAACGGCCGAGCGAAAAATGCCAAACCAATCGCACCACCTGCAAGGATTGCCATTGTCATCGTTTGGGTCCGAATGCCGCGAAAATAGGTTAATGCAAATACCCAATTAAGGAGAGCGGTTGGTGCATAGGGTAAAAAGACAGCTGAATTAATAATGAAAAGCGGTGAAATCACTGCTACTCCACCAGCTACCAACCCGATGGTTGTATCAAATACCTCACGACCGATTGCATATATGAGGAAAAGATTACTTGCAGCAATTATTCCTAGGGCAATTCTATAGGATCCAAATAAAAATTTTCCAGTTGCAAACATGACCGCCGGCACAGGGGTATATTTCGGATAGAAACGATCGCCTGATTGTACGAAAAACCATGGGCGAAATGCCTCCGGGACAGGAGGCCACAGGTTCAACTGTCCTTCTAATACAAGAGCTGCTTGTTGTAAATAGACGCCCTCATCGTGATTAAGTGAATGATATGGAAAGAGAAATATCGATACTAACCATATTACTAGGCCACCAATACCAGCCAAAAGTATGGCGTATTTTGTATTTTGTGAAATGGGATTGCGAATCTGTTGGAGACGCGTAATTGTCATGCAGCAGGATACCACGCAAGCGTATGATCAGCAACGAGATCGACGGTAACTCGTTGGCCAATCTCGAACTCTGATGCATGGTTATGTTGACAATGGACAATATCACCTGAGTCGAGGGCAACACGATACACAAACGAGGGACCAGTATATTGCCGGTGGACGATTTCTCCATCCCCACGGTTATCTTCTGCAGGTATTGCTCGCAAATCGTCAGGTCGTAACAATATGTCTATTTTAGCGCCTTCATATTCTGGTGAGAGGCCTTCAATCATCTCAGTATTGAAGGTATCTATTCCTGTCTCAATTCTATCTCCCTCGAGGCGTCCAGTTACAAATCCGGCCTGGCCCAAAAAGCTCGCAACAAATCGAGATTTCGGATGTTCGAATACTTCTTCCGGTCTGCCGATTTGTTCTATCTTCCCCTGATACATGACGGCAACTCGGTCACTGATTGATAATGCTTCTTCCTGATCATGCGTTACAGAGACCGCTGTTACACCGGCTTCTTTGAGTATTCGGCGTACCTCTTCTCGCATTGCTATGCGCAACCGAACATCCAAATTGGAAAACGGCTCATCTAATAATAACACTTCAGGTTCTGGAGCTAAGGAACGTGCTAACGCAACTCGCTGTTGTTGTCCGCCAGATAACTCATCTGGCATACTCTCTTTTTGGGCCTCTAAATTGACTAAATCAAGGAGTTCATTGACACGATTTGTCGTTTCTTCGCCAGATTTGTCCTGGAGTCCAAATGCGATATTTTCGGCGACCGTTAAATGAGGAAATAATGCATAATCTTGAAACACAATCCCTACGTCTCGTCGTTCAGGTTTTACAAACTGACCGGATTGGTCAGCAACAATTCTATCATCCACTTCAATCGTTCCTGTATCTGGCTGTTCTAATCCAGCTAACATTCTGAGGGTCGTTGTTTTCCCACACCCAGATGGACCTAATAATGTTAATAGTTCACCTTTATGAACCGATAGATTCAGGTTTTCAACTGCAGTTTCGTTCCCATAATATTTACTAACCTCATCTAATTCCAGGGTAATCTCGTCAGTCTCCGTTGGGGAGTCATGCATTCCATCAGTATGTTTCGATTCTGGCATTTGATGTTTTGTGAGTTTATTGTTGACCACGGAAATCACCTCGAGCGAGTAAGACGACCATAGAGAGCCCAGATATGGCAACTAATATTAACGCAGGGATTGCTGCCTTACCATAATACCCTGACTTCTGAACAATCCATATATAGGTGACGATGGTTTCAAAACCTATCGGTCCCAGCATTAGCGTTGCGGGTAACTCCTTCATCGTCGTCAAGAAAACGAGTGCTCCTCCAGCGATTACGCCTGGTCCAATCAACGGCAACGTTACTCGTCGGAACGTCGACACGGAACTATGACCAAGCGAACGAGCAGCATCGATTAATGCGGGATCCATTTGAAGCGTTGATGTTCTAATCGTGCCTACCGCTTGGGGTAGAAACCGGACAATATACGCGAAAATCAAAAGCGGAATCGTTTGATAGAGAAATTGCGCATATTGTAAGCCAAACGAAACGAGTGCCAATCCAATCACAACGCCTGGTACAGCATATCCAATATACGTAGCTCGTTCGAACAACCGACTTATCAGAGAATTATTTCGTGCCGAATGATAGGCAACTGGAATCGCAGCCAAGACGGCGACAATTGCGGCTAATCCAGAAACATACACGGAATTAACTGCATACTCGATTGAAAATTCGGTGCCTGTAATACCGGCCGACCCATGAAAGAGCCAGTAGAAAAGAATTCCCAACGGAAGAAGGAGGGCAAGAGTCACAACGACAAGACAATATATTGTGGCTGGATATTTCCATATGCCTAAGGACTGGCGAGCTTTTCTGTTTGTTAGCGTTGCTTGATTTGTGGATTCAGGAACTTCAAGTTGCGATTCAATTGCTAAGATGACAGTGGTAATGACCACTAATTGGACAGACAGTAATGCAGCGAAATCTTTTCCATACGCCCCATATTCAACATAAATAATTCGGGTGAAAACATCATACCGCATGATTGCAGGCGTTCCAAAATCTGAGAGCGTATACAAAGCTACGAGAAGTGCGCCTGCCGCAATACCAGGAAGAATCCGTGGCAGGGTAACATTTCGGAATGCAGACCATCGGGAATGATTTAAGCTTCGGGCTGCTTCTAATAATGTCGAATTAAACGAAAGCAATGCTGCCCGTGTTGTCAAAAATACATATGGGTATGTAAACAACGTGAGTACTAGGACAGTTCCACTAAGGCCAACAACGGCGGGTACAGTCTCGATCCCCAGTGGGGATAATACGTTGGCGATAACTCCATTGGGTCCAAATCCGGACATGTATGCAAAAGCACCGATATAACTAGGAATAACCAACGGAAGGGCAACGGCTATCGTCCAAAAACGCCGAAATGGTAAATCTGTCTGTACAGTTAATACAGCCAGTGGCACTCCAATCAATAAGGAAAGCGTGGTGACCAATATAACGAGTAAGATACTGTTGATAAAAATTTGGGCAGTTGTAGGCCGAAAGAGAACCTCCCGTGCCCGAGAAATATCGACATATGTAGACCGAATAAGTAACCAGATCAATGGGAGTAGGATAAACGCCGCAATACCGCCACTTAATAAAGTAAGTCCTATATCTTGATCATCGTATCCTCGAATTCGTTGCGTAATTCGAGCATACATTTCCATTACAGAACACCCACCTCTCGCATAAGGTCAATGGTTTTTTGCAAATTCTTTAGTTTCGTAAGATCGAATTCCGGCGGGTTAAGTTGTCGAATTGTTGGCAAATTACCCAACGGCGCCACTCCCTTGATAAGGGGATATCCTTTTGTAACAGTGGCAAAGAACTCTTGGGCTTCGGATGAGAGTAAATGGCGGATGAAATTCTGTGCTAACGATTCTTGTTGCGTTCCTGCCAATACGCAAGCGCCCGAAACATTCACCAAGGAACCAGCATCGTCAGTTGTAAATGCAAGTTTTAGCGGTGCATCAGGACGTGCGTTTTGCACGCGGAGCGCATAATAATGATTTGCAAACCCAGCACCGATGGCGCCATCTGCTACTGCCGATGCAACAAAATATTCGTTTCCATACCGTTGAACGCCATAATTCATCATCTCTCGTAGCCATTCTTTGGTTTTCGATGGTCCGTTTAAAATCCGCATAGCCGTAATAAATGCCTGAAATGCGCCATATGTTGGAGCCCACCCCATCGTCCCCTTCAATGCAGAGGTATCTGGAAACGCAAAAATATCATTTGGAATATCAGATTCATCAAATTTATTCGTGTTATATGGAATAGAACGAACCCGACCCTCTAAACCAGTCCATTGTCCGTTATCACCTCGGAATTTTCGAGGTACTTTAGTCAAGATTGAATCCGGTAATTTTTGCGTTGCGCCCGCTGCTGCGACTACACCTAATGCACCAGCATCAACTGGGAGGAACACATCACCCTGTAATGCGTTACTTTGATATTCTTGAATTATTGTTTGCGCTAATCGGGTGGATGGGCCTGTATTAGTGAGCAGTGTGAATTCTGGATATTTTTCCCGTAATAAGTCGAAGAGTCGTACATAAAGACCTCGTTCCCCGCCTCCTAAATAGAGCGTGAGCGTTCCACTGAGATCCGGCATTTCCTCCATAGAAACGCCACCTGGTGGTTGACGGCCTGAGACTAGCGGGCCGGATCCTCGAAAATCTGACAGTGAAATTTGAGCGCCCGTCTGATCACTATATAGTGAGGTGCATCCAGCCAGCGAACCTAACCCGGCCAAGGCAGACGTTTCTAATATATTCCGACGTGTATATGTCCTATTCCCACTACTCTCATCTGAGGGACTCATATATAAAATTAGGCCGGCCTAAAATCCTTATACCCTTCGGTTTTTCTCAGAAATTTTTCGTGATTGAGTGCTCTACTGGCGGGGCAGGCCGAGTGCCTCGAGGCTTGACCCTGAGGCAGTTCACACCGGTGATACAATATTAGTCCATCGCAGGTGATTGTATACCGTCGATAGAGACGGTTATTTCTTGAGATTGTAACTTTTGGAGACAAGTTACCCAGTCATACATATATTCACCCATGTAATTCAAAAATGCGCCGTTTGAATACATATCCCATTCCCCATTGACTAATGTTTCTGCGATCGCAATCATGACCTCTTCATACGAGGTCGCATCTTGGCCAACAGAATCGATGATTTCCCATAAGTGCTCATTTATTTCAAGACCAGGCACCTCGTTTTGTAAATCATCGAACGTAGATCGTGGAGCCTTATGGTGTTCACAGAGCGGATATCCTGTTATTATTTGATCGTGTAGAATATCACCCGCCCGTTTCAAGAATACACCACTCCATATATCGTCAAATCGACCGATATTCCAACTATTATCATCCATCGGTAATTGATAAAATACAGGAATGATTTGTCGCTTAAAGGCGAGATTCATCGAAGATACCGTTAAATAGTTCGATCGTTCGACGACGAATTGTTCTTGAAAGTCAGTGGATGAGGTATATGTTTCTGCCTGTCCATTCAGATTCCCGTCCATTAATATACGCACTGCATCTAGATCGGGGATTTTTGTCCACATCCCTTGGGAAGCAACCACACTTGAAACATCGCTTGCTGAGGTAGTATGGGTTGTTTGCATTGCAGAATAAGGAAATCCCCGGGGATAGAGGGGTTCTCCATCTCGCTGATACAGAACATTAACCCAGCGGGTCTCGGAACTCACTTCTGTTATTTCACCATCATATTCTAAATTTTGGATATGGCGGCCAAAGAAATCGAAGTCGTCATGGGGCTGTGTATCGTCGTCAAGAAATATTCCATATTCAAATTCATTGGCCCATATATAGAGCAAGCCAAAACTCGTTTGAGCATGACTGTTAGCCGGAATTAAATGAGAATAGTCAGATATATTATTTTCATTGAACCATTTCTCTCTATCATTCTCATCAACAACGGTCCCTGCAATATCTTCTCTATTGAGAAGTGTCTCCATGCCGTCAGTATCACAAGACGATTCAGTTACAAATAGGATAAATAAACGATCGAGATCAAAATCATGCTGGCGCGCGTTGGAAATATATTCGGTAATAAATTCATAGTCACGAATCGTCGGGGTAACAACACAAATATCGGATTGCATTGTTGTCGCAGATTATTTAGGCAAGCCTAAAAACCTTACCATCTCATTGATACGTATCCATTTGGAAAGATGAGATACAATATTGGCACCCTATTATCTCGAAAAGCCAAACGCTGAAGGTGTTTGGGGATGAGGTTGAGGGCATGGATGAGGTTGCTATAATTTCGGCTTCGATGACAGAATTCGGAGATCGAGATAATTGGATACTCGATTTACTCGCTGAAGCAGGGGAAAACTGTATCGAAAATATCGCTCTTGATAGAACTCGTATCGATCATTTATATGTGTCGAACATGGCAAGTGGGGAATTTGAAGGTCAAACTGGCATTATGAATGCCTTGGCAAGTGATCTTGGTCTCGAGGGGGTATACACTCAACGAATTGACCAGACCAGTGCGAGTGGTGGTGCAGGAATGTATGCCGCTTGGCAGTCGATTGCGAGTGGAGCATCGGAGATGACATTATTGGTGGGAGGCGAAAAAATGACGCATTGTTCAACGTCAGAATCAACTGATATTATTGCGTCATTAACTCATCCAGTCGAATATAAACATGGCCTCACACTGCCAAGTTTTGCCGGCCTTTCGGCCCGTCTTTATCTCCAAAAGTATCAAGCCCCGCGTGAAAGTCTGGCGCAGGTCGCCGTAAAGAACCATCGAAACGGCATGCATAATCCGCATGCACAATTCCAAAAGGAGATTGATGTTGAAACAGCTCTTGACTCACCGGTTGTTGCTGATCCGCTCAGATTGTATGATTTTTGTCCGATAACGGATGGAAGCGCTGCTCTTCTGGTATGTACCGAATCGATAGCACAAGAACTGACAGATGAATATGTAATAATTTCGGGAATAGGTGGTGCTACAGACAGCCATGTCGTCCATCAACGGTCGGATCCAACAACCATGAAAGGAGTTGCAAAGAGCAGTTCAACTGCATATGACATGGCGAATCGCGAACCAGGGGATATAGATGTCGCTGAATTACATGATATGTTTACGATCCTTGAGTTTTTACAGAGTGAGGATTTGGGATTTTTCGATAAAGGCAAGGGATGGAAAGCAATTCAACAAGGAAAAACAACGATCGATGGTGAATTGCCAATTAACCCGTCTGGAGGTCTCAAATCCAAGGGCCACCCCTTGGGTGCTACAGGTGTTGCCCAAATATATGAAATATATACCCAATTACTTGGTAACGCGGGTCGTCGGCAAGTTACGCAACCAAATATTGGACTTGCATGTAATGTTGGTGGGTTTGGAAACTGTGTTACAACGACAATTTTGGAGGAAGTATGACACTGAACGCTTATCGATGTACTAATGGACATGTTACCTATCCGGATCACTGGAAGTGTCCGACATGTGGGGAAGATCACGTTGAGACGATTGATCTATCAGATAAAACAGGAACAATAATAACGTGGACAACGAATACCGCAACACCCCCTGGCGTTCGCCAACCGAATCATCTAGGCATAATCGAATTTGCGGTTGCAGGTGATTCCGTCCGGGTTATCGGCCAGCTCACAACTGATAATATCGATATTGGTGATACTGTTACACCGGAATATACTGAAGAACTGCGGGATCCGTCAGCCGGTATTCGTGACGAGGATAGCCAAGCGTGGGACGGATATCAATTTACGCCGGTCAACAGTGATGAATAAAGAATAACCTTATCCGCCTATTTTGTAGCGACTTCCGCCGACTCAACATTTTCTGTATAATCTAATTTATACAAATTTTGCCGCGCATCAGGAATATAGATGTCCTTAGTAATAATATCCGTTTCTTCTAATCGCTCAAGAGCATCTCTGACGGTTCGTTGTGAAAGTCGAGATTTATTGACGATTTCTTTCTGTGTCAATCCGCCATTGTACTCTAAAACCTTCAATACTAATTTTGCGCTTGGGGGTAATTCCTGGAGTTGCTCGTCAGTAATAGTCATTCATTATAATGTACTACACCCTGTGATAAATGCTCTCGGTAACGGCTATCTTACATGGTTACTAAACGTAACCAATGGAGTGATAATAAGAAATGATGCATTTAACCGAAAAAACAAGTGCCGCCACAGGAAACTGAACTCTTTATTCTTCCTCTTCCTCTTCTTCTAAGAGATTGGCTTCGTAGCCTGCCAGATCGATTTTTTCCAAAATCGTATTCGTTGTGACAGATCCTGATACTGTAACAAGTTCCTCGTTATGATCTGCGGACACTTCCTCGACTCCATCAACATCATTGAGAGCCTTTTCGATGATATTTTCACACCCATCGCAACCCATATCCGGAACTTCTACTTTTGTTGTCATAGATAACGATACATGAGTAATACATTAGACTGTTTCGAAACACTGGTTCATACAAATCGTCGAGTGGGCATACTGTTTTATTCTGAGACGGTCATTTGCACCCACCCAGTTGCGCCGCTTGGATAGGCATTTGATCGTTTTCGGGGTTGCAGTGTCCCGGTACCATCAATAGCGCGAACAACGACAGTCTGTTTTCCTGACGGTTTGAACGTATATCTCCACATCCGCCATGTATCTTCATCAGGTAATGGTTCAGAAAGGACTGCATCGTTCCAGGTTTCGCCACCATCCGTTGATACTTCAACATTTTGAATGCCGCGAAGCCCTGCATACGCATGCCCACCTATTTCTACTGATCCATCCGATAAATGATTGACTGCATGTAATTTTGCGACTGTATTCACTGGACCAGTTCCATGCCAGCCGCGTTTCTCCCAAAACCCAAGGGCTTCCTTATCTAGAATTTCAATCTCGGTAAGCCATTTAACATTGATTTCCCCCCAGTGACCAGGGATCAATGCCCGAACCGGATATCCATGCCGTCGTGGAAGAAATCGACCATTCATACCCCATGCCAGGAAACCTTGTCGGAGTGCTTCGAGAGGAAATTCTTCATAGTAATCATCAACTGCTCGGAGCATTACACATTCACACCCACTTTTGGGTCTGGCTTGTTCGAGGAGCGGCTGGATAGGCGTCCCTGTCCAAAGAGCATTATCCATTTTGCGCCCATTAAGTGGATCCCCAACACACCGAAGCGTATTAAAGCGATGTTCTCGGGGCTTATTACGCAGTTCCTCAAAAGAAAATTCTCGTTTCTGTTCCACTTCACCAGTAATTTGAAGCGACCATTTATCTCTTTGTACAGTCGGATTTACGCTATTGATATCAACCTCATAAAACCCATTACTTACTAATGGATCAATTCCTTCAATGTCAAGAGAGCGTTGCCGGGCTAATTGCAATTGCGATTCAATCGCCGCAGTCTCTGATAATGTGTTCCCTGCTTTTATCTGTGTCCGATTGCCAAACACAGCAGCTAACCCGCCACTACCGATCATTCCAGCAATTGCTTTAAGCGTACTTCGACGATTGAGATCAGGTGTGGGATCTCCCTCAGGTGGCGCAAACGTGATCACAATAAAGACCGGGACACCATATCCGATAGCTGATACTACGCTGCCGGTCAAAATATAGGCAAGTCCGATTCCGAAAAGACTGCTGAAAATACCTCCAAGCAATGGTTCATCTCGATCTATCCCGAGATATAAGCCAGTAACAGTGATAACAGAAAATAAGCCTATCCCCAACAGGATAGATAGACCAATATGTAGATAATGGCCAGCATCACCCAATAGGAGAATCGTCCATCGAACGATCAATGCTGGTGTATATGTTACTACATATTGATTGATTGCTGTAATAATAAACCGCGGTGAAAGACCAACAAGTGCAAACGATCCAAATAGCCCAGCAATAGTAGCTATGGTACCGATCAGAAGCAATCGGTCATGTCGTTGAATTTTCTTGCTGATTTCGGAATTACGGAGTAAATTCATAGCCTTCCGAGATTATTTATATATTCACAACCGAATTTGTTAACCGTGTCGGAGATATCGATATGAATATGGATCGGCGGAGGCGTCGTTTAATCGCGTATGTTGGTTCGATTGTAATTATTGTCTTTGTGTATGGATTTGTGTATTATTGGGGGATGCGATTGTTCGAACATCGACCTCGCTCCTTTCTACATTCGCTTCAGGTAGTAATACAAACATTTACGACGGTGGGATTCGGTGGTGATGCACCGTGGCAATCCCCCACAATGAAGATATTAATGATAATGATGGAGGTAACCGGTATTTTTCTTGTCTTCCTTGCGTTACCACTCTTCGTGGTCCCAGCGTTGGAAGATCGACTTACTGTCACTCCCCCAACGTCAATTGATGAAAATAATCATGTCATAATCTGTGGTTTCGGAACCCGAGGAGAAATGTTGGTCGATGAACTTGAATCGGTCGGGGTTAGGTATGTGATTATCGAACAGGATCGGGATTCCGCAAAGGATCTCTATGAACAAGGTTATTCTGTCATGCATGGGGATCCGGAATCTATATCGGCACTTGAAGATGCAGATATTGAATCAGCGACCGCTATCGTTCTTAACAATGGTGATGAATCGAATGCTGCTATTGCTTTAGCCGTACGGGAGCGGGATCCAGATATCCAAACAGTTTGTTATCTTGAAGATCCGCAATTTCAGGATTATCTGGAATATGCAGGCGTTGACACCATTCTTTTACCACATCAAATGATTGGTGAAAGTCTCGCAGAAAAGGTTACAAGTTCAATCACCGCTCGACTTGGTGATACAATTAAAGTTGGTGAAGATTTTCAGGTCGTCGAAATGCCTGTCCAACAAGAGAGTACCTTAGAGGGAATGTCCCTTCGAGAAAGTAATATCCGCAAACGGACAGGAGCAGATATAATTGGAATTTGGAAAGGAGATAATTTCATCATTAACCCATCACCCAACGAAATCATCACAAAAAAGTCGACATTATTAGCAACAGGAACC
>JBDGRB010000104.1:0-14096 GCA_042218485.1 Halobacteriaceae archaeon
TTACAACAATACGTCCTATTTTTGGACAATAGTTTTATTTCTACGCGAAAATGTACCAATCTACTATATTATTCCGAACTCTATTACGAAAGTCCTATAGTTACGCCCAACACTTTATTCAATATGTTAGGCAGGGGGTACCCGTGACTGAAATAATACAACGCGATCCAGAAAATCAGTACCATATTTTAGACAAAGAAGGGAACGTCGTCGAGGGAGAAGAAGTGCCGGACCTGTCTGACGATACATTCCGTGATATGTATCGTCATATGAAATTGGCTCGTCGATTTGATGAACGGGCTGTAAGCCTTCAACGACAAGGTCGAATGGGAACGTATCCACCACTCTCGGGTCAAGAGGGGGCGCAAATCGGAAGCGCCCTAGCCCTTGAGGATCGAGATTGGGTGTTTCCCAGTTATCGAGAACATGGCGCGGCGCTCCTCCGTGGATTATCCTTAAAGAAAACGTTGCTTTACTGGATGGGAATGGAAGAGGGGAATTTAATTCCCGAAGATATCAATTTATTCACCGTCGCAGTCCCGATCGCGACACAAATTCCGCATGCAACCGGTGCCGCTTGGGCCTCAAAACTCAAAAATGAAGATCGCGTATTTCTCTGTTATTTTGGCGATGGAGCAACTAGTGAAGGTGATTTTCATGAAGGATTGAACTTCGCTGGTGTCTTTGATACACCCAATGTTTTCTTCTGTAATAACAATCAATGGGCGATTTCTGTTCCTCGAGAACGACAAACTGCAGCAAAAACGTTAGCACAAAAGGCTAACGCATACGGGTTTGAGGGGGTCCAAGTCGATGGAATGGATCCTCTAGCCGTATACCGGGTCACAAAGGATGCGATCGACAAAGCCCGAAATCCTGACAATGACCAACTTCGGCCGACACTGATTGAGGCAGTTCAATACCGATATGGTGCGCATACTACGGCAGATGATCCATCTGCATATCGTGATGAAACCGAAGTCGAGGAATGGAAAGAACGGGATCCAATCGACCGTCTCGAATCATATCTGCTAGATACAGGCAGATTGGATGAAGAGAAAATCGAAGCTATTGAATCTGAAATCGAAGACGAAGTCGCAGAGGCAATAGATGCTGCTGAAGCAGTTGACCAGCCGGATCCAGAAGATATGTTCGCACACGTCTATTCAGATATGCCACAACGACTTGAAGAACAACTCGAATATCTCGAACAGCTTCGTGAACAATTCGGTGACGAAGTACTTCTGGAGGACTAATATGAGTGAAAATCTAACTCTCGTTCAGGCTGTACGGGATGGTCTTCACGATCAAATGGAGGCTGATGAGGATGTAGTATTAATGGGCGAAGATATTGGCGAAAACGGCGGAGTATTCAGAGCAACAGAAGGATTGATTGATGAATTTGGTGGTGATCGGGTCATCGATACGCCCCTCGCTGAAAGTGGGATTATTGGCACTGCCGTTGGTATGGCGGCCTTTGGGCTTCGACCTGTTCCAGAGATCCAATTTGCGGGATTTATGTATCCTGGCTTCGACCAAATTGTCAGTCACGTTGCCCGTCTCCGAACTCGAAGTAGAGGACGTTTTACGTGCCCAATGGTAATTCGTGCGCCATATGGCGGGGGCATTCGAGCGCCTGAGCATCACTCGGAATCAAAAGAGGCATTCTACGCGCATGAAGCAGGACTAAAAGTAGTCATACCAAGCACGCCCTACGATACGAAAGGTTTACTCATAAGCGCCATCCAAAGCCCGGATCCAGTAATATTTCTGGAGCCAAAGAAAATATACCGATCATTCCGTGAAGAAGTCCCGGACGAGTTATATGAGGTACCACTTGGGGAAGCAACTGTTCGACGAGAGGGTTCGGATATCTCGGTATTTACGTGGGGTGCAATGACCCAACCCACTCTCAATGCAGCAGATGAACTCGAAGGAGATATTGAAGTAGAAGTCATCGATGTGCGAACACTTTCACCTCTTGATACTGAAACTATCGTCGAATCATTCAAAAAGACAGGACGGGCTGCAGTAGTCCATGAAGCCCCGAAAACCGGCGGGCTTGCCGGCGAAATAGCTGCAACCATTCAAGAAGAAGCATTATTGTATCAAGAAGCGCCGATTAATCGGATCACGGGATTCGATACTCCATTCCCCTTATATTCGCTTGAAGACTATTATCTGCCGGAAGCAGCCCGAATAAAACAAGGTATTCGAGAAACCATGGAGTTTTGACAATGGTAGTACACGATTTTGAACTTCCAGATGTGGGAGAGGGTGTTGCTGAAGGAGAGATCGTTTCATGGTTGGTCGAAGAAGGCGATACTGTTGAAGAAGATCAAGTGGTCGCAGAGGTCGAAACAGACAAAGCCCTTGTTGATGTGCCATCGCCATATAATGGAACTGTAAAAGAAATTCATTACGATGAAGGGGACATCGTTGATGTTGGTAGTGTCATCATCAGTTTCGAAGTTGAGGGAGAACCTGAAGAAGAAGTGGAAACCGAGGAAATGGAAGATGAACCCAAAGAAGAAGAGAAAGAGGAAGAAGAGGAAGTAGCGGAAAAATCAACGGAAACACCGACAGGCCGTACGTTTGCACCGCCACGAGTGCGGCAACTCGCTAGAGAATTAGATGTAGATATCGATGAGATTAGCGGAAGCGGTCCAAGTGGACGAGTTACTGAAGAAGACGTCCGTGAGGCAGCTCAGGCTGGAGAAGCAGCCACTCAACCGCAACAAGAAGAGCCACAAACAGAAACACAGCCGACACAAAAGGCGGAACGTGAACGAACCTTAGCTGTTCCCGCGACACGCAAAGTCGCAAATGAATTAGATGTAGATATTAACAACGTTCCCTCAAGCGAACAGCGTGATGGTGAACCATTCGTTACTGCCGAAGATGTGCGGCAGTATGCTGAATCAATGCAAGCAGCCCAAGAAGCTGAAGCCGAGGCTGTTCAAGAGACAGAAGTTACGGAAGAGAAAGAAGAACGCGTTCCCTATCGAGGTATTCGCCGGACCATAGGACAGCAAATGGAGAAATCCAAATTTACGGCTCCACACGTAACACATCATGATTCGGTGGATGTGACCGAGTTGACGGAATGGCGTGAAGAGTTAAAAGCAAAAGCCGATGCAAAAGGCGTTAAGCTCACATATATGCCCTTTATCATGAAGGCCGTAACTGCCGCCCTCGATGAATTCCCTTATATGAACAGTCAGCTTGATGAGGAAAATGAAGAGATTATCGTGAAACACTATTACAATATCGGCGTAGCTGTGGGTACAGACGATGGCTTGATGGTCCCAGTTGTTGAGAATGTTGATGAACGAGGACTTTTGGAAATCGCCTCCCGTACCAATGAGCTTGTTCAAAAAGCTCGGGAACGATCCATTAGTCGAGAAGAAATGCAAGGGAGCACTTTCACGATCACGAACTTCGGTGCAATTGGCGGCGAATATGCAACGCCAATCATCAATTATCCGGAAATTGCGATCCTCGGGCTGGGCGAAATCAAACAGCGACCTCGTGTCGTCGACGGCGAAGTCCAGGCCCGTTATACACTACCTTTATCGTTATCGATCGATCATCGCGTGGTCGATGGAGCGCTCGCCGCACAATTTGTCAATCAATTGAAAGAATATCTTAACAATCCAAAATTATTGGTGCTTTAGTTATGGTTGTGGGAGACATTTCGACAGGAACAGACCTCGCAGTGATCGGTGGCGGACCAGGTGGGTATGTGGCCGCTATTCGTGCCGGTCAGCTTGATATTGATGTCACACTGATTGAGAAAGATGCCTACGGGGGGACGTGTTTGAATTACGGCTGTATTCCATCAAAGGCAATGATTTCAGCCTCCGATACAGCATACGATGCTGCATCTGCCGAGGAAATGGGTATCTATGCAGAACCCGAGGTAAAATATAGTGAAATGGTGTCTTGGAAAGATGGTGTGGTAAATCAATTAACAAAAGGAGTTGAACGTCTCTGTAAAGCAAATAATGTTAATCTTGTCGATGGAAAGGCAGAATTTGATGGGAAAAACAAGCTTCGAGTCGCCCATATCGGCGAAGGGCAGGGGAGTGAATCAATCGAATTTGAATCAGCAATCATCGCAACTGGAAGCCGGCCGATTGAAATCCCGAATTTTCCCTACGACAACGAACGAATTCTGAATTCGCGACAACTGCTCGAATTAACAGATCTTCCCGAGAGCATCGTTATTATCGGCGCCGGATATATCGGAATGGAACTCTCGACCATTTTAGCAAAACTTGGGACTGACGTAACCGTCATCGAAATGCTGGATGATATACTTCCCAATTATCAAAATGAATTAACGGATCCAGTAAAGAAACGAGCAAACGAATTAGGGATCGAATTCCATTTCGGTGAATCTGCAAGTGATTGGAAATCAACGAATAGTGGGATTACTGTCGTAACAACTGGTGAAGACGATGCTACTACTGAATACGAAGCCGATTATGCTCTTGTCGCAGTCGGTAGAGAACCAGTTACAGATACAGTTAACCTTAATGCTATCGATATCACACCGAATGATGACGGGTTTATCGAGACTGATGATCAAGCCAGAACGTCGACAGACAATATCTTTGCGATCGGTGATGTTGCAGGGGAACCGATGTTAGCTCATAAAGCGAGCGCCGAGGGTCAAACTGCGGCTGAAGTGGTTGCTGGAGAACCGGCCGCACTTGATTACCAGGCAATTCCAGCGGTGGTTTTCACGGATCCGGAAATTGGTACCGTTGGCTATTCAGAAACGGAGGCTGAAGAAGCCGGATTCACCCCCGTAACAGGGAAGTTCCCCTTCTCAGCAAGTGGTCGAGCACTGACCACAGGTGAATCTGAGGGATTTGTCAAAATCATTGCGGATGAAGAATCCGAGTTCATTCTTGGTGGCTCAGTTGTTGGTCCGGAAGCCTCGGAACTTATCGCAGAAATCGGATTGGCAATTGAAATGGGCGCCACTCTTGAGGATGTCGCATCCACAATACATACACATCCAACATTATCCGAAGCGATTAAAGAAGGTGCAGAAAATGCACTCGGGCAGGCAATTCATACTCTGAATCGATAAGTTTTCTTCATTTATTGGACCTATCCATCCGTCATCAGGCTAATACTGGTTATGATAACTTTCGTTATGCTCTGGCTATTGGTTGCTTGATCCGTGTTAACTCGTGTGCCGTCAAGGTTATATTTATGTCAGCCTAATTTCAATATGAAATGACTTCTCGACGAAATCCATTCAAAGAAATCGAAAACGTGCTTGATCGTATGGGTAATCAATTCGATTTAGAACACTCGTTCCGACCCCCAGTTGATGTCGAAGACCGGGGTGATGAATTTGTCGTGACGGCTGAACTCCCAGGTTATGACCAGGATGATATAACAGTAGAGCTTGTCGGAGACACGCTTCGAATTGACGCAGAATATACGAGTGAAACTGAAGAGATGACTGATCGATACGTTCGTGAAGAACGTCATAAAGAGTCGCTCCATCGGTCTGTATCTCTGCCAGAAGATGTCAATGAAGAGGGCGTTTCTGCCGAATTCGAAAACGGAGTATTGACTGTTACATTACCGAAAGCAAGCGCCCCAGACGAAGGGCATCACATCAGTATCGAATAAGCTATTCTTCAATTTTTATAGCAGGCCGACCAGGACGCGCATTCTCCCATAATTCTTGGGAAACATCCTCGCCCTGATGAATAGTGACAGGTGTATCAAATTCACGTTCAATTAGCCACGCTGCCCGTTCAAGTTCTCGCTTCTCACGGCTTGGTGTTAGTGATTCAGTTAATGACTGCCGGTTTTCCTGTAAATCTTGCGCATAATTTGCAGCAATATCCCCATAGCCTCGTATTTCTTCATCTGCCATTATTTGGCCGATGATATCATCGCCTTCCGCGTTGCGTGCAATATCAAGTGCCCGATATTTCCATTCAGGCGAAACTATAATTTTAATTTCATCTGGATCCTCAATATCAGCCACATCGATAATTTGTCTGATGTCTTCACGTGTATCTTCGATGAGGGTCTGGACTAATTCATAATTATCTAATTCTTGATCTGGAGTTGGCCATTCAGCCTCAGCAATGAACTCATCGTGACCGAAGGATTCCCAGAGTTCCTCGCAAATATGGGGCGAAACAGGCGCCAATATTTTGATGACAGCCCGCAGTCCCCGTGCAACAGTGGAGGAGTTCGGCTCTGTGGAATCGATGTACTGTCGTAACAATGACACGAGCGAGCGAACTTCACGAATGGCCCGATTGAATCTGAATGCTTCATATTCTTCAGTTGCAGTCTGAACTGTCGCATCTATCTCCTGTTCAATATATTCAGTTGCGCCGCTATCGGATTGTTTTTCACGGGGATAATCATGTACCAGTCGATACACGCGTTGGAGGAATTCATGGTTTGATTTAACGCCCTGTTCGGACCAGTCAAAGTCACGTTCGGGCTGGGCGGCACCCATTATGAACAACCGAGCCGTATCAGCACCGTATTCATCAACAATACGTTGGGGGGAAACAACATTCCCTTTGCTTTTTGACATTTTCTCCCCTTCTAATAATACCATCCCCTGTGTTACCAAATTCGTAAATGGTTCCCGGTACTCCAACATATCCATATCAGCAAACACACGTGTAATGAACCGAGAATAAAGGAGATGTAAAACGGCATGCTCGATCCCACCAACATATTGATCAACCGGCATCCAGTCATTTGCCCGTTCTACATCAAAGGGGGCTTCTTCTAAGTCTGGCGCAATGTATCGCAGGAAATACCATGAAGAATCGACAAAGGTATCCATTGTTTCAGTTTCACGTCGCGCTTCTTGTCCACATTCTGGGCAAGTGGTCTCCACGAATTCGTCAACTTCAGTTAATGGATTGCCCGTTGTTTGGATAAACTCAGGTAATTCTATTGGAAGTTGGTCTTCCGGCACCGGAACGTGACCACAAGTATCACAGTGGACCATTGGAATAGGTGTTCCCCAATATCGTTGGCGTGATATCAACCAGTCACGAAGTCGATATTCGGTCGATTGTTCGGCAGAATCAATATCAGCAATGAGCCGTTCTCGGCCATGTTCACTTGCCAGGCCGTCGTATTTGCCGCTATTAATCATTTCACCATCCTCTGTGTAGGCTTCTTCTTGCACATCAACAGTACTATTCTCAGGAGTGATTACCTGTTTAATCGGGAGGTTATGTTCTTTTGCAAACGTATGATCGCGTTCATCGTGTCCAGGAACTCCCATCAACGCACCAGTACCAACATCCTCTAAAACGAAATTGGCCACATATACAGGAATAGTTTCATCAGTAAGTGGATGGTGTGCATATTCGCCCGTGAACTGACCCGAAATTTCATCACTTTCCGAATCAGCAGATTCGATATATTCTTCGACTTCTGGCTTTTCAGTAGCTATGTCTTGGGCGATCGGGTGACCAGGCGCCAGCGCCAAAAACGTAGCACCAAAAATCGTATCGAGTCTCGTCGTAAATGTTTCTGCAGTGCCATATCCGTCGATATCAAATTCAACAGTTGCACCTTCTTGCCGACCGATCCAATTTCGTTGCATTTGACGCACACTATTTGGCCAACCATCTAAGTCCTCAATAGAGTCTAATAATTCATCCGCATATTCGGTTATTTTGAAATACCACTGTTCAAGCGTTCGTTGTTGTACTTGTGTCTCACAGCGCCAACAGACTTCGTTCTCACCTTCTACTTGTTCGTCAGCTAAGACGGTTTCACAGGACGGACACCAGTTCACGTCGCCGCCTTTCCGTTCGATTAAATCTTCCTCGTATAACTTAATAAACAACCATTGATTCCAACGATAATAATCAGGTTGACAAGTAGTAACCTCACGATCCCAGTCATATCCAAATCCCATCGCCTGCATTTGCTCCTTCATCGTCTCGATACATTGCATCGTCCAATCGCGTGGATTGGTATCTCGCTCAATCGCAGCATTTTCTGCAGGTAATCCAAACGAATCCCATCCCATCGGATGTAACACTGGATTTCCTTGCATACGTTTATAGCGAGCATATGCATCGGTGATAGTATAATTGCGAACATGCCCCATGTGTAATTCGCCCGATGTGTATGGAAACATGCCCAGCACATATACTGGATCTGTAGCAGAATTATCGATATGAAACACGTCTTCACGTTCCCATTTATTTTGCCACTTCTCTTCTATTGCCGCAAAATCAAACCCTTGTTCCTGTTGCATAGTTATTAGATGTAATTCACTTTGGTTACGGAATAGGCCCTAAGAAAGGTATAGGTTTCTATCCAACAAAGGTGGCTGTTTTATTGACACGATTTTGACCGAACGGATCCGCAACGGTAAACTAACTTTTACATCCCAAAAATAAAGGTATAACTCCTGATCGATGTCCTTGGTCCGCGTATTATCAAGTATTATACTCCAACAAAGTTGATCGGAGTACCGATGTCATTTGCCTGCGCATACTCATAAACGACGTGCGCCGCGGCTACATCTTGAATGGCTAACCCTGTACTATCGAATATGGTTACAGTATCCGTTTCAGTTCGACCACTAATTTTATTAGTTACAACCTCACCGATTTCGCCATCAATATCGGCATCTGTAAGGATTCCTTGGGAATACGGAACATTAATCTCTCCAGAATGGGTCGTTTGATCGTAATCATCGATAATGACCTTTCCATCAAGTAAAATATCATTAGCAAGTTCGTGTTTACCCGATGCATCTGCACCCATTGCATTAATATGTGTGTGCTCACCGATATCTTCGGGATTGACGATAGGTGATTCAACGGGAGTTACAGTCGAAAGAATATCACAATGACCCGCTTCACTTATTGACCCTTCGCGAACGTTAAATTCCGCACCAAACCGATCAATAAACCGCTTGACTGCTTCCTCATCCACATCATGTACGATGACTTCACCAATATCACGAACAGCAGCAATCGCAAGTAATTGTGTATATGACTGCACGCCAGCCCCAATTATACCCAAACTATGTGCATCAGGGAGGGCCAAATGATCTGTCGCGACAGCAGCAGCTGCTCCGGTCCGTTTCATTGTCAACTGTGTTCCATCCATAATCGCAAGCGGAAATGCATTTCTTGGATCACTATAAATCATTGTCCCCATAACAGTAGGTAATCCGTGCTTTTCTTCGTTATCAGGATGGACGTTTACCCACTTGATGCCAGCCGCATCCCAATCGCCGACATCTAAATAGGCAGGCATGGAACGAAAATCCCCATTATATTGTGGTAAATCGATGTAGGATTTTGCCGGCATTTGCGCATTGTCGTTTTCATACGCTGCAAAAGCCGATTCAACAGCATCGATAAGTTCGGGCATCGGGGTATTATTATTGACCTCCTCATCATCTAATATTAGCGTCTCCATACTACGCATATGCAAAGCCCTTTCCCTTAGCAGTTTTTGTACTCGCCGAAGAACAACGATAAACTGCCCTTCCCTACTCGCTCGCTTATGCTCGCTTCGTGAGGCGGAGACGTAGCCCTGTAATTAGCTAAAACTCTGAAAGATTACTGCAAAAAAAAAGCAAAATACCTCTGAGTCAGGATCCAAGAAACTTGGCTTCTATCGATAGAATGAAAAACTTAAGGGGTTATAAGGCCGGCGCCGGCGTTACATTGCGCCGCCCATACCGCCCATGCCGCCCATGCCGCCAGGGCCGCCTGGGCCGCCACCTGGGCCGCCGCCCTGCGGCGCTTCGGGTTCTTCTTCACCGACTTGACCGCCTGAGAGTTCACCGGCAGCAATAACATCATCGATCCGGAGAATCATCGTTGCAGCTTCAGCAGCACTTTCGACAGCCTGCGTTTTCACCCGGAGAGGTTCAACGACACCTTCCTCCTCCATATCGATAACATCGCCGGTGTATGCATCGAGTCCGAACTTATTATTTCCATCACTGTGTTCACTTCGAAGCTCGACAAGGCTGTCTATTGGGTCGTGACCCGCATTTTCCGCCAAGGTACGTGGAACAACATCCAGTGTGTCAGCAAAGGCTTCAATGGCGAGTTGCTCACGGCCCCCGACGGAATCAGCGTAATCACGAAGTTCCATAGCAAGGGAAGTCTCAGGTGCACCGCCGCCTGGCAGAACCTTTCCTTCTTCGAGAGTCACCTCGACGACACCGAGACTGTCTTCGACTGCTCGCTCGACTTCATCGACCACATGTTCCGTTCCTCCACGAATAATGAGTGTAACGCTGTTTGCATCTTCAACGTCTTCGACGAAGATCTGTTCATCTCCGCCGATTTCTCGTTGAGCCACACTTCCGGCAAATCCAAGATCATCTTCGGTGAGATCCTTAACATTTGACGTGATGCGTCCGCCCGTCGCTCGAGCGAGGGATTTCATGTTCGATGATTGGGTCCGACGGACTGCCATAATGCCATATTCGGAGAGGAAATGCTGGGCCATATCATCGATGGCGCCATCTACGAAGACGACATCGGCACCAATATCATGGAGATGATCAACCATTTCACGAACCTGCTGTTCTTCCTGTTCGATGAATTTTTGAAGTTGATCGGGATCAGTTACGTTCACTTCCGTATCTACTTCGGCTTCTTGGAATTCAAGGCCCGTATCCAAGAGTGCAATATTTGCATCCTCAACGGCGTACGGCATACTTTCGACAACGCGTTCTTTGTCGATAATAACACCATCAACGAGTTCGGAGTTATCAATGGAACCGCCAACGACTTTGTTAATATTGACGTTTTCCGTATCCACGGATCCATCTTCAGCGACATTCTGAATGGCCTCAACCGTGAGAGACGCAAGAGTTTCTTTGGCACTTTCAGCACCTTTTCCGGTCATCGCAGTTGCTGCAATTTGTTCAAGAATTTCAGTATCATCCGGAGAGACGTCGATGGATAAATCATCAAGAATTTCTTTTGCCTTTACTGAGGCATCGCGGTATCCTTGAGCCAACGTCGTTGGATGAATATCTTGATCGAGGAGATCCTCAGCTTCGCTGAGAAGTTCACCAGCGATGATTACGGCTGTAGTTGTGCCATCGCCAACTTCGTTTTCTTGGGTTTCCGCCACCTCGACTACCATATTGGCCGCTGGATGCTCGATTTCCATTTCCTTAAGAATAGTAACTCCATCGTTGGTAACAACGACATTGCCACTGGAATCCACAAGCATCTTATCCATCCCTTTAGGACCGAGTGTGGTCCGGACGGATTCAGCGACGGCTTTACCGGCGGTAATATTCATTGACTGTGCATCTTTCCCAGAAGTACGTTGTGATTCTTCTGAAAGAACTATTAGGGGCTGATTACCCATTTGTTGAGCCATAGTCAAGAGATAGTTTGAATGCCATTCTATATAAATCCATGGGTTTGTATTTCAAAAATCACCCCAGGTAAGTCTGTTAGAATGTATGTTAGTGAGTATCAAACAGGGCTTTTAAATAGGGTTAACCGGTAAATTCGTGATATTCCATGCCGGAATTTTTGAGTTCCTCTGTCCGTTTCCGTTCGAGAAATGAGTAAACAGCACCATGGGGTGCGCCGTCGAGTAGCATCTCAGCTGCACTCCTGACGATCTCAACTTCCTTTGGCCGGCCGATAACTCCGAGCGTGGATCCATAGATAACTACATTAGCACCTGTAAGTTCTTCCATTAATTCACGAGTACGGCCATTCTCACCAATTAAACGGCCTTTTTGACGACGGAGATCATTATCATTTCGGGCGGCACGGCTAATATCAATTATATCAAACATCATCATCTCCCCTTCAAGTAATTCGAGAGCGTCATCTGGTGAAAACCCCCGCCCAATAGCCTTAACAATATCAGCACCGCGCATGGATCGGATCGGATCCCCGACTTGTTTGATCTCAACTGAGCCATTCTCTGAGTCGATATCAAGGCGGATATCCGCCTCATCTTCAATTCGTCGCATCGTCTCACCACCTTCGCCAATTAGAACGCCAATTCGATCCTGCGGAATCTTCACGTGTTGCATATATGTCGTATAGTATCTGCAATGGTTTAAATTTATTACAAGCGCCAAGGCACTCGTTTATGCGTGGGTTGTCCTCGAATACATTGGCACGTTATGATTTGGTTTTTCACTAAGGAACGGACGAGAACGAACCCGTGCTTCGAAAAGTGATTTTTAGCTCTTACAGAGCCGATCCTTCTCCATAAGGGGGACCAACAGGAAAGCAAATAAGATGGGATAGTTCACTTGATGATTAGGGCGTGGGTTGAGCTTCTGCTTCAAGATACTCTCGGAGTTCTTCCGCTGATATATCGATACCTTGTCGTGAAAAGTATGTGGCAATATTCTCACAATCACGTTGCAGAAACGCGTCAGAATTGGGATGATGGGTCGTAATTGCTTGGCCTACATCGATGAAATAAATACGATCATTTTGAATAACCATATTATATTCACTCAAATCACCATGGATTAGTCCAACATCATAGAGCCGCCGCATGTACTCTTTGACGACATCAAATGCCACGTGTGGATTTTCCAAATTCACATCATGGAGTTTCGGTGCAGCGCTTTGCTCTGTTCCTAAATATTCCATTACTAAAACATTGCGCTGCACTGCGATGGGTTCCGGAACACGCACCCCCGCATTGAGAGCGCGTTCAAGATTCGAGAATTCTTTTTTTACCCATGCGAGCACGACCTTTTTTGTGTCAGTACTGATCCCTTCAAAGCGTGGATCTCCTTCGAGATAGTCCTGCATTTGGCGGAAATTACTAGTGTTGATACGGTAGATTTTAACTGCCACTGTGTCACCATCTCCGCCGAGAGCTTCGTGAACATTGGCTTCTTTACCGGTCGATATCGGACCACCGATGGCATTAATATACCCATCTTGAACAAGTTTATACAGAGCAGAAAATGTAGCATCATCGAATACCGCATCACTGACCTTGAATTGATCAGCATCTTTAATGCGTTTTTGAAATTCCAAAAATTCCCTATCTTGTTGGCGAGCAATTTTGTCTGCCTCAGTATCTGAAACATCGATTTCTTCCCATGTGTCACCCCGAGATTCATCAACCGATTCAATTAATCCATACTCAGAAGCCATATTAAAATTGGATCACTTGAACACCGTTACTCAATGTAACCCTCCTCACGAAGCTGGTCGGCCTCAGCCTTCTCATATCGATGTGTTATGTCTGCTTTTTCATCTTGCCAGTCCCATGGCTCGACCAAGACGACATCATCTTCTCGGATCCAAACACGTTTTTGCATCTTTCCTGGTATTCGGGCAGTTCGTTCCTTCCCATCAGCACATCGAACACGGACACGATTGGCTCCAAGCATGTTCGTGACGATTGCAAACTCTTCATCTTCATCGGGCATACGCAGACTTTTTTGCTCGCTATTTTCACTCATATGCATGCTTAGGTTAGGGAGATGTATAAAAGGGGCGGCATCATTCCCCGAGCCACCATTCAATTTGTTATTCGTTGGTGGCTAAAAACTGTCGACCCGGTTCAATAAGCCTATCAACATACTCAATAAGGCCGTGTTTGGCATCTTGGGGATGGAGATCGCCGGCTTCCAACGCAGAAGCCAATTCATTGTAGCTATTGAATTGAATGTCACCACCGTATTGCTCCGGCCGAGAAATCGTTACCTGCTCAAATCGCGGGAAAACGTGGTACTGATATAATTGTAAGACGGGATTTTCTAAATCACCTTCCGGATCGCGCGTCGGCGGACAAAATGCATCGTTGATTTTGCGTTCCAAGTCTTCCGTGGTATCCTCCATCGAAATTGTAACTCCTTCACTCGATGACATTTTACCTTCTCCTGTTTCGAGATCAGCAATAATCGGTGTATGGAGTGCAGGCGGAGCATCATAGCCGATCTCTGGTAATCCATCTCTGGCGAGCATATGTACCTTGCGTTGGTCCATGCCCCCGACTGCAAGGTCAAGATCGAGATATTCGATATCGAGCGCCTGCATTAATGGATAAATCACGTGGCTCACTTTTGCCGTTTCTCCACTTTGTAA
>JBDGRB010000035.1:0-14054 GCA_042218485.1 Halobacteriaceae archaeon
TGGGGAGTCGGCCTGCTACTGGAGCGTGGTTAATTCCCAGTTGTCGGCTTCATCCACGGCTAAAGCCGTGGGTTTTCGCCTCGTGCTTTCTATAAAGCGCCGAATCAACTCCCCACCGTCTGTACAGAAACTAGAATCTACTATAGATCAACTTCGGCCTCGCTCGTTTCAACGAGATCTTCTTCACCCTCTTCGAGGCTTGTGATTCGTGCCTTCTTGATGCGGGTGTTTTCTATTTCCTCGATATACAATTCCACACCGTTATACGTAAATTCCTCTCCCTCTTCAACAAGGCGACCCGCGCGATTGAAAATAAAGCCAGCAATTGTTTCAAATTCCTCACCTTCAGGAAGTTCAATGTTAAGAATATCATTTATATCATCGATATTGACTTCGCCGCGGACGAGAACAGTCGATTCATCGATGAACTCGATTGGCTTTTCTTCTTCACCTTCAAGGATTTCGCCAACGATTTCTTCAGTCATATCTTCCATTGTTATGATTCCCTCTGTGGTGCCGAATTCATCAATCACAATGACCATATGAAGTCTGTTTTCCCGCATTTCGCTGAGCAATTCATCGACGTTTTTGCTTTCGGGAACGTGAAGTGTTGGTTGAATGAGGTCCGATAACTCCAGATCCGCTTCATTTTCCCCATATTTCAAGTCTCTTACTAGATCATTTATATGGACGATACCTATGACATTGTCGAGACTCCCCTCATATACAGGAAGCCGAGCATGCCCGCTTTGAATACATGTTTCTATAGCTTCTTCGATGGAGGCTTCTTTCGATATCGCAGTTACATCCAACCGCGGCGTCATTACTTCTTTAGCGATCGTATTGTTAAATCGAAAAATACGTTGTAACATTTCCCGTTCGTCTTCTTCAATTACTCCTTCCCGCTCTCCTGTTCTGATCATGTCTTGGATTTCATCTCGTGTAACATACGATGTTTCGATGGCGGAGCGACCACCAGTAACCTTGTTAACAACACGAGTGATATGATCGAAGGCTACAATAAACGGTAACAAAATATATTGCGACCATCGTAGTGGTTTTGCAATGGAAAGCGCCCAGGATTCGGTATTTTCGACTGCATATGATTTCGGAGCAGTCTCACCAAAGATAAGAACGAGTGCAGTAATCCCAAATGTTGCAACCGCAACAGCCTGACCCCGAGATAAATAGAAGGCTAGAAGGCCGGTAGCTATTGAAGACATTGCAATGTTAACAATATTATTACCGACGAGTATCGTGACAAGAAGTCGGTGTGGATCCTCTTTCAACGTTTGAATCGTTTCCGCCCCTGGTTTTCCCTCATCGACTAAGGCATCGATGCGATGTTTCGCAAGCGAAAACATTGCTATTTCGGAAGACGAGAAAAACGCAGACAATCCCATTAAAATTACTAAAACCACTATCCCTGTAATCGTAATAATCTCTGTAGAAATAACTAAACCAAACAACAGTGATACTAATGAAAGTACCCAAACTACGAATATATTCATCTCCGTATTATTATTTAAAAAGCAATGAATTAAGGATTATGCTCCTTGCGGTCTCCCCACATCATATATTGCGTTGTCGTGCTCCACTGGGTTTACTTGAATGTATTGGTTTGTCTCAGTAAAATTTCAATTGTCGTTTCCAAAACACCTGCAACCAACTCGGATTAGAATGTTCTTCAACTCACTCCGTGCGGTATGACGCGCTCTGCCTCTCCCGACAGCGCTGCTTGTCCGCTTGTGCGGACTGCGTTGCTCGGTGAGGAAGGGGGCTCCGCGCTATCTTATGCTAATCATTCGACAACAACATCCTTTACTCTGTTAAAGAGTTAAAAACCAATATGGCCGAATCCAATCAACCGGATCGAACACTTTATCGCTTGCAGGCCTGTCCGTTTTGTGAGCGGGTCGTGCGGAAATTGGATGGGTATGATCTCGATTACGAATCTAAATTTGTGGAACCTATGCATAGTGATCGGAACGTTGTCAAACGAGTATCTGGCACACGGACAGTTCCAGTGCTTGTTGATAGAACGACGGGTGTTACAATGGCTGAAAGTGCAAATATTGTAGAATATCTCGATAATACCTACGGAGGATCCGACGATGGCGCCTGATTTTGATGTAGTTACGCTTCCCGAAACAGAGCATATCGACGAAGGCGAACAAGTGCCTGATTTTACACGCCCATTAGTTACTGCTGAATATTGGGAGGATGTCGCCCTTACCGAATTGCTTGACGAATCACCCGTGGTATTAATATTCCATCCAATGGACGGAGCCTTTCCAACGACATATATTTGGAATGAAGTTATCGATCGTAATTGGTTCAATTATCCAGTACAGGTTGTTGGGCTTTCAATATCAACACCGTATGAACATAAAGATACAATCAAAGAACGGGGTGATACCTCGATTCGTCTCTTTAGCGATCCCAAAAACGACGTTGCAGAAAGATTTGGTATTTCCCATGATCTCGATGGGATGACGGGGATATCGGAACCAAGGCCAGCTATATATGTGATTGATACCGATAGGAAGGTCAAATACAAATGGGTCGCTTCCGAATGGCCTGATTTCCCTGACTATGATGAGGTTGAAACTATAATTGAACGGTTGTAGTTATGACCACCTCGGAAGATATATCGAACGCTGTAGAAGCGATTCAATCCGGCGAATTGGTTGTATATCCAACGGAAACAGTGTATGGGCTAGGTGCAGATGCACTCAATCCAGACGCCATCAAAACCGTCTATGAGGTGAAATCCCGTAGTCGAGATAATCCTATCTCCCTTGCTGTTCCGACAATCGAAGAGGCACTGACCGTTACAAGCCCGACACAACGAGAGATCGAGTTTATGGAAGCATTCCTTCCGGGGCCGGTGACTGTTTTAGTTGCCAAAAAGGATCAAGTCCCTAATATTCTCACGAGTGGGCGGGACCGCGTAGGGGTTCGCATCCCAGATCACGATATTGCTCTTGAGTTATTGGAGAACGTCGCTCCGATCACTGCAACCAGTGCAAATATAAGTGGACAGGGCAGCGTTCGCCAGCTAACAGAGCTTGATGGGAAAATCAAGGGTTCTGTAGCTGTACAAATTAACGGGGGGAAAACGCCAGGAAACGAGAGCACTGTCGTAGATATTTCTTCAAATACGATCTATCGACGCGGAGCAAATATCGACGCAATCGAACAATGGCTAGAAACAAATTCAACCTGACCCCGTAGACGGGCATTCCGCGAGAAACGGATATTTATAACGAAACGTCAGTTTCTTGACCTTCAGTTGCATCAGAGAGCCCATCTTCTCGAACGTTTTCGGTGAAGTGTTCGGCAAGTTCTCGGTCTTGGAGAATATTTTCGAATTCATTTCGATATTGATCATTGACCTGTCGGATCTCTAGTTGAGTTTCGATAACATGTTTATATCGCCGAACTGTCGATTCACTCACTTCTAATCTGTCCGCCATTTCTGACAACGTTAATCCTTTTTCTAGGTACTCGCGGAGGGTATCTAAATCGAAGGGCGCATCAGTATCAGAGTCACGAAGTAAATGAAGATCGATTCGAGCGCGGGCGACTGTTTTCGATCGAGACGCGTCACCTAATTCTCGAGCAATCTCCGTATCTGAATTGCCAGCATAAAACCCCCGCACTATCGTCACTAATTCATCAACAGACAACGTTGTACTGAAATCCAAGTCTTCTTTCATCGATGATATGACTTCACTAAGTCTTTCATCAACTGATTGATCTGACGATAGGGAACCGTGTGTCTCTTCTTGTTCTTCTGTGACAGTTTCGTCGTCAGCCACCTCCATGAAGATATCACGGAGATCTTCAGTTTTTTCATCCATAATGACCTGATAGTACCGTTAGGGATACTTAAATACTTTCCGCCATAAAAGAAAGGTTATCAAAGCAAACAAGTTTTTCGATATGTCGGCAACCGTGGAAAATTATACGTCATATATGTCCCAATTCTGATATTTGGTACAGTTATGAAAATAGTTCGCTTACGGAAATGAATATGAGTATTCGAGGGAAGGATTAACAGTACTTGGCGTTGGAATGCAGCATATGGTCTTGCTTGCACAGGCAGGGGATCAAATAACACGGCCCACGTTCTGGCAGATAAGCCATGTCGGCAAGGTAATTTTTTATTATTTAGCTGCCGTATCGATTGTGATCTTTCTGTATGGACTATATGAACGAATTCAAGCGTATCGAGAAGGAACTGAGGATCCGACCAACCGCTTGTCAAATCTTCCGAAACGAATTGTCAAAGCCACGCGTATCGTTATCTCCAATGAATTGAATTTTGACCGTGATATTTATGCAGGAATTATGCATACCTTCCTCGTGTGGGGATTTCTAACGCTATTTGTTGGGACGACGATTTTAGCCATTGATATGGATATTTATCGGGTTATTTTTAACAGATCCTTTTTTGTCGGCGATTTCTATCTTGCATATTCATTTACCATGGATGCGCTTGGATTGTTATTTGTCGTAGGAGTTGGAATGGCGATATATCGTCGATACTGGGTCCGCCATCGCCGCCTTTGGGGCAAACATACGAGTTTAGAAGATGACCTCTTCATCTGGACGTTATTTCTCTTAGGTGTTGGGGGATATGTGACAGAAGGGTTACGAATTTTAGGCCAAGGTGATGGATTTCCGGCCTTCGAAACGGTGAGCTTTGTGGGTTGGTTCGTCGCAGATGTTCTTGTTGCTCTTGGCCTTTCATCTACTGGCGCTACAATGTTATATCCGATAGCATGGTGGTCACATGCGTTACTCGCCTTGATATTTGTTGCAGCAATACCGTATGCAAAACCGTTCCATATGATTACCAGTTTTGCCAATGTCATTACCCGAAATCCCGAATCAGGTCGTCGATTACCCCGCGTTCCGGAGGATGCGAGTCCGGACGAAATTGGCCCAAGTGAGATTGCCGACTTCTCATGGAAACAGCTCTTAGATCACGATGCCTGTACGAAATGTGGACGATGTTCATCAGTGTGTCCTGCTAAAGCCTCTGGCCGCCCCCTTGATCCACGCGACGTTATACTCGATTTAAAGCAGTATCGCGAACAAGTCAATCATCATGATATTGATGAAAAGCCAATTATCGCTGATGGTGGTGCCAGTGTCATCGATGCAGAAACAATGGAATCTTGTATGTCATGTTTAGCATGTGTTGATGCGTGTCCAGTAGAAATCGAACACGTGACACAATTTACAGAGATGAATCGTCGGTTGACTGAGTCCGGCCAAATGGATGAAAATGTCGAAGAAACAATGATGGATCTCTTTCAAAGCGGGAATTCCTTCGGGAATGCGGCACGCAAACGACCGGAATGGACAGAGGATCTTGATTTTGACGTTCCTGACGCCCGAGAGAAATCAGTTGAATATCTCTGGTATGTCGGTGATTATCCGAGCTACGATGATAGAAATCAGGCAATTGCCCGATCATTGGCGAGGCTTTTCGAACATGCAGATATCTCATATGGGATCCTCTATGAAGATGAGAAAAATGATGGGAATGATGTCCGTCGAGTTGGTGAAGAAGGATTGTATGAAATGCTTGCCGAAGACAATATCGAAGCATTCAATCAATGTGATTTCGATGCAATCGTCTGTACGGATCCGCATTCATATAATACATTCAAAAATGAATACGATCAATTTGGATGGAACGGAGAAGTTTATCATTATACACAAGTTATCGAAGATCTAGTCACAAACAATCAATTAGCCCTCACAGGCGATGAACTCGATTACACAGTGACCTATCATGACCCGTGTCATTTAGGTCGGTATAATGATGTCTATGATGCCCCTCGAGAACTGATCAAAGCGACTGGTGCTATTCTCGATGAAATGCCAAGAAACCGCTCCGATTCCTTTTGCTGTGGCGGGGGTGGAGGTGGTATTTGGATGGAATTCGACGAAGATCCAAAACCGAGCGAGGAACGGCTCCGTGAAGCCCTCGAAGATACCGACCACGAATCTGATATCGATAAATTCGTCGTCGCCTGTCCTCAATGTATGACGATGTACGAGGATGGTCGAAAGACTGGTGGATTTGAAAACGATATCGAAATTATAGATATAAGTGAATTACTCAGTGAAGCTATCGCTGAAAAATCCTCTTCCTGAAATCCTCGAAGAGCACCTACTATTTTCATCTCGATCGATCCTAAACACTGGCGAACAACCTCGGGATCGCGTCCACGGCACTCGGTCTACATCGCCTATAGAACGTGACTGTATCGCGTCGCATTTCGCGAGAATTTTGAAGCCACGGAAATGATATACTATATATGGAATTACACAAACGTCCCAGGCGCTTACGCCAAGACGGGATCCGTGACCTCATAAGTGAGACCAAAATATCTTCCACTGACCTTGTCGCACCCGTATTCGTCGACGCAACTATTAGTTCACGGCAACCGATCGAGTCAATGCCAGGCCACGAACGCGTGCCAATAGATCAAGTCGTTGAGCGAGTGACTGAAATCCAAAAAACAGGTGTCAAGGCAATAATTTTGTTTGGTGTACCAGAACAAAAAGACCAGCGAGGAACTCGGGCATGGGCATCTAATGGAGTTATCCAGCGAGCGGTCCGGAAGTTAGCCACGGAGACAGATATTTATATTATCACTGATGTTTGTCTCTGTGAATATACGTCACATGGTCATTGTGGAGTCATTGAGTCGATGGCAGAATCAAATCCGACAGTTACCGTCAAAAATGATGAAACACTCGAATTACTTTCAAAAATTGCGATATCACATGCTGAGGCAGGGGCAGATATGGTCGCTCCGAGCGGAATGATCGACGGAATGGTAACGGCGATCCGTGATGGACTCGACGAAGAGGGATTTACCAATATACCAATATTAAGTTATGCAGTGAAATACCATAGCTCGTTTTATGGCCCATTTCGAGATGCCGCCGATGGAGCACCGCAGTTCGGTGATCGCAGACATTATCAAATGGATCCAGCCAATGCCAGAGAGGGAAACAGAGAAGTACAATTAGATATTGATCAAGGAGCCGATATCGTCATGGTAAAACCAGCGTTACCGTATTTAGATATCATTACTCGAATTCGAGACACGACTGACCATCCGATAGCTGCATATAATGTGAGTGGCGAATATGCAATGCTTCAGGCGGCGGCTGATCGTGGATGGTTAGATCTCCAAGAAACGGCCTTTGAGTCAGTTCTATCAATTAAACGATCGGGTGCCGATTTGATTATAACGTATTTTGCGGAAATGCTTGCTCCTCGTCTGTGAATGTTTCAAAGTCGCCTAATGATATTATCTGGTTGGATCTATTCTGTTCGATGAGGATTTGTACAAGGACAGTTCACGCATTCTTTTACTACCGGAGAGATAATCTCGATGTATGAACGACTCGTCTCGAGATCTATATGACCGTGCACTAGATGTCCTCGTTGGCGGTGTAAATTCTCCCGTTCGTGCGATTCGGCCCTATCCATGGTTTGCTAAACGCGGAGATGGAGGTCATATTATTGATGAAGATGGTAATCGATATATTGATTTTGTTATGGGCTATGGCCCGCTGTTGCTGGGCCATAGTCTTCCAGAAGAAGTCACATCATCAGTACAGTCGGAAACGTCCGCTGGGCCAATGTATGGTGCTCCCACCGAACCCGAAGTTGAACTCGCAGAATTCATTCAACGGCATGTACCTAGTGTCGAAATGCTTCGGTTCGTCAACAGTGGAACGGAAGCAACGACATCAGCCGTCCGACTTGCTAGGGGATATACCGGGAGAAACAAAATTGTCATCATGCAGGGTGGATATCATGGTGCACAGGAGTCAACACTTGTCGAAGGATCCCCGGAAGATCATCCACCAAGTTCTCCTGGGGTTCCAGATGAATTTGCAAAACATACGATCCCAGTTCCGTTTAACGATGAAGCGGCAATACAATCAGCGTTTCAAAAATATGGCTCGGATATCGCTGCTGTTCTCACGGAACCGATATTGGGGAATACAGGGATTGTTGAACCCAAGGAAGGATATCATAAAACAATCCGAGAATTATGTGATGAATATGAATCATTGCTCATTTTCGATGAAGTTATTACTGGATTCCGCGTGGGTGGTCTTCAGTGTGCCCAGGGAAAACTGGGGATTACACCTGATATCACCACGTTCGGCAAAGTGATCGGAGGCGGATTCCCTATCGGTGCCATCGGTGGACGAGCAGAAATTATGGAAGCATTTACGCCGGTTGGAGATGTATTTCAGGCAGGTACCTTCTCTGGACATCCAGTCACTATGACAGCGGGGCTTGAGACATTACGGTATGCTGCGAATGAAAATGTTTACGATTATATAAACGATCTAGGGAAAGAATTACGAGATGGGATCGCAGATATTTTGGCTGACCAGGCGCCGTCCTATACAGTCGTTGGAACAGACAGCATGTTCAAGGTAATTTTTACACGAAATGGCGAACCTCCAGAAAATGGAACCGACGTGAACAATGCCGACACAGAACGATGGGAACGGCTATTCTGGCCGACCATGAGAGACGAAGGGATTTTCTTGACTGCAAATCAATATGAGTCTCAATTTATTTGTTATCAGCATACCAGGGAGGATATCGAAGAGACCCTAGAGGCATATAAACACGCTTTATGATCAGTTCCAAACGAGTAAATGTACTTTAGTCCGAAGGAACGCCTGTGGAGACTGC
This sequence comes from Halobacteriaceae archaeon, assembly GCA_042218485.1. GTDB lineage: Archaea > Halobacteriota > Halobacteria > Halobacteriales > Halobacteriaceae > JBDGRB01. Next base: position 8,759 of record JBDGRB010000035.1, read on the forward strand.
GCTCCCTACGTCCACGACTGGTGGGTCGTCCACCGTCGTGGATGCAAAGTGTGTCATTGTAACAGGAAGCCCCACCCCTCAACGAGCGAACCCCTTGGGGGTGAGCGAAGTAGGGTTGGGTAGTTTACAGGTTGATATAGATCCGATGAAGGTGCATTCGTTCCTCGAAGAACGTTTTACGTCGTAGGTCTCAATTACAATATGGCCAATTTGTCGACAATTACGCTTGCTACTCGGACCTCCGATCTAGCGCAACGGCAAGCAGAAATCGTCAAAAATGAACTAGAACGGAGACGATATACTGTACATCTTGAGGGCGTTTCTACGACTGGCGATGAGATCAAAGATAGTTTAATTCATGAACTCGGATCCAAAGGTGCATTTGTTCGAGATTTGGATCAACAAGTATTATCTGGGGACGCTGATTGTGCCATCCATTCATTAAAGGATGTGCCCACGGAACAACCGGATGATTTAACAATTGCAGCAGTGCCTGAACGAGGGCCGCCGGAAGATGTATTGATCACTCCCCAAGGAAATACTCTCGACGAAATGCCCGCAGGTGCTATAATCGGTACTTCAAGCCTCCGGCGCCAAGCGCAAGTCCGTGCAGCAACCAAGGACATCGAATTACAGCCATTGCGGGGAAATATTGACACACGAATTGAAAAGTTATTAGCGCCATACTTACAACAGAAACACCAACAACTTCTCGATGACCAAGAAGACCAAGCACAGGCATGGTTTGAAAATTTATCTATGGTCGAACAAGAAGCGCTGAGTAGAGAGGTAGAGACGGAACTCGATGGCATAATTCTCGCTCGTTCTGGGTTAGAGCGAAGCGGACTCGCTGCGGATATCGAGTTTCAACCCTTACCAAAAGATAAATTTACCCCGGCTCCGGGTCAAGGTGCCTTAGCAATTACCGCATGTGATGATGAAGTAATTACGGAAGTCAAGCGAGCACTTGATCATCCTCGTACCCGAGTCGAGACGACCATCGAGCGGACGATTCTGAAAGAGTTAGGTGGCGGATGTATTGCTCCGATTGGAATCCATGCATACCTGAAAGGAGATGTAATTCATGTTACCGCAGTAATCCTTGACCAAAGTGGCGATACGGAATTACGCGTGAGGAAAGATATCGATGTAGACAGATATGAATCAGAGTCCCTTGACATCGCAGATGAATTAGCAGACAAGGGCGGCAAGCAATTGATTGAACGTGCAAAACAACAATGACACAGCTAAAGATTGCAGTCTTTCGTCCTGTTGGAGAACGTATCAACGCCGCTAAAGAGTATCTCAGATCGAAAAATGTGCAACCAGTTGCAGATCCGATGCTTGAAACCGTGACTACAGGGGAACTCCCTCCCGAAGGAAAGGATATATTGATCATAACGAGCTCGACAGGGGCTTCCATTCTGGGTCAATCTGACTGGTCACAAGGAAAGACTACACTATGTGCAATTGGAGATCAAACGGCTGTTGCGCTCAAAGAAAGTGGATATCGAGTCGATATCGTTCCTGAAACTGCATCATCTAAAGGGATTGTACAGGAACTAGCCACCGTAGCAGCCGACAAAACAGTTAACATCGCCCGTAGTGCACACGGATCAGACACGTTACCAAAGGGATTACGTCAGGCGGGGGCCGATGTTTCCGAAACGATATTATATGAATTGCAACGGCCGGAAAATAGCGGGTATTCTACAGAATATGCCGCAGATGGCAAAGTTGATGGATGTCTGTTTACATCTTCAAAAACAGTGGAACATTTTCTTGGGGCGGCGCGTGAGCGTGGTATAGAAACTGAAACAATATCAGGTATAAATAATGCCGTCGTGGGAGCAATCGGACAACCCACGGCAAAGACAGCAACGGATCATTCAATTGATGTCGATGTTATTCCGACGGAAACGAGTTTCGAACAACTTGCTGATGAAACCATTGCAGCCATACGGAATCGCAGTAAAAGCAATCAATAACTAACTATGAGACATCGATTGGAACATTTACAGTATTTCGCAAGGAGCCCATGACTTGAGCCATGAGAGGATCAAAAGCGAAATATATACGATTATAGGTGGATCCAGGTCAATATAACTAGTACACAGACGATCAATAATTAGCAAGTATATCAATGAGTTTTCCTGTTCCCCCGCTCAAAGAGCGGGCAAACATCTGCGCGAAGCGATTAGTGGATGCTGACTCAGTATTATTAGTCTCTCATATTGATGCAGATGGACTTACAAGCGCAGGAATCGGTGCATCACTGCTGAAACGATCAGGCATCAATTATACTGTCCAATTTGCCAAACAGCTTGATGAAGATCGGATTCGCCGGATATTCGATACTAATGCCTCTTGTGTGCTATTCACGGATTTTGGGAGTGGTCAGCTCGAAACGATAATAACCTATGCTGAGGAATCTTCGACCACGCCAATCATCGCTGATCACCATCAACCGGCAGATGTTGAATACAAATACCACCTCAATCCCTTACTTGAGGGAATCGATGGCTCAAAAGAACTATCTGGGGCGGGAGCAACGTATTTACTCGCTCGAGCCTGTTCAGGTGACAACCGAGATTTAACGCCGTTAGCAATCGTCGGTGCTGTCGGTGATATGCAGATGATGGATGGCGAGCTCGTCGGTGCGAATAAACAAATTCTGAAAGAGGGAATCGAACGGAGCGTGGTTGGCGTCAGTAAAGATCTCGCTATTTATGGGAAACAAACGCGTCCGATCCATAAACTTCTGGAGTATGGAAGTGATGTCTATATACCTGGTATCTCGTATAACCACAAAGGCGTGGTCGATTTTTTACACCAATTAGATGTTACCATCCAAACAAACGGTCGATGGCCAACTTGGACTGAATTAAGCAAAGAACAACGCCAAGCTATCGTCAGTCAACTCATACAAATTGCGCTAAAACGGGGTGTGAGTACAGAAAAAATTGATCGATTGATTGGTCAAACCTATATCCTGAGTAACGAACCGGAAGGAACAACGCTCAGAGATGCAAGTGAATTTTCCACACTCCTCAATGCCACTGCCCGATATGGGCGTGGTGATGTTGGACTCGCTGTTTGTTTAGGCAACCGCAACGAAGCACTTGATCAGGCAAAAACATTATTGAATACTCACCGGCGAAATCTGTCTGAAGGTCTCCGATGGGTCAAGCAAAATGGCATCACCAAAAAAGACAATCTCCAATGGTTTCATGCCCATGATAATATCCGTGAGACTATCGTTGGCATAATTGCAGGGATGGCATATAGCGCTGAGAACGTTGATCGAAGTATTCCGATCATCGGGTTTGCGACGAAAAATGATACCGAAATCAAAGTTTCCTCACGTGCGACATCGTCGCTCATCCAACAAGGTCTTGATCTCTCTGTTATTATGGAGACTGCAGCGGAACAAGTCGGGGGAAGTGGTGGCGGACACAATATCGCTGCAGGAGCAACAATTCCAGACGGCCAAGAACAATCGTTTTTAACGATAGCAAATCAATTAATCGATAATCAATTAAGTGGTTGAGTTGACCAATAAACAATATTCCTAATATTGTTAGGTTTCATACTCTCCTAGACAGATAGATGGTTGATGAACGAAGCGCGTTTTTGAGGGCGTCCTGGATAAATGTTGTTTCAAACGTCCTCAAAATCGGCGTTGAAGGGGCACTTGGTATTACATTTGGAAGTATTGCGCTATTAGCAGATGCAGTGCATTCAATTGCTGATTTGCTTGCGAGCCTTATCGTTCTCATTTGGGGGCGGTTTGTATTTGATGAGCCAGATCCGACACATCCCCACGGCCATGAACGGTTTGAGCCATTAACGGCCCTTTTTGTCGGCCTCATATTAGTTTTTCTCGGTGGAGTTTTATTGTATGAATCAATCAATGCATTACGGTTTGGATCGCAAGCGACCTACAGCATTTTTCTAATAATCGGCCTCAGTTTTGCATTTATCGATCGATTTGCCTGTTTTTACTATACCAAACGGCTTAATCGTATTGTAAATTCAAATAGCCTGCACGCACTTGCTACTGACAGTTTAAACGACCTTTATACGACTGGTGCCGCCTTTGTGGGTATTCTTGGTATGGCAGTTGGCTATCCATTTTTGGATCCAGTTGCCGGTGGGATAGTAAGTGTAGTCGTCATTTATCAAGGATTCCAAATTTGTCGGGAAAATATTGACTATCTCGTTGATCGAGCACCATCGGACGACATACAACGAGAAATCAAGGACGTGATTTTATCTCATCCACGAGTCCATGGCGTTCATGATTTTGCCGTCTATTACTCCGGCCCGTTGCTTGAGGTAGAATTTCATGCAGAAATACGAAGTGATATAACAATCAGAGAAGCACATGAGATTGAAACCGAACTACGAGATCAATTACGAGAAATAGAACCGGTTGATGATGTGCATATACATCTCGACCCCTCTGGTATTGGGGAGTGGAAAGATAGTAATTCACCAACGAAATGAATCATTGGGCGTTTGAGAAATTCAGTAGGTGATAAAAATGCGGTCATATGACGCATGTATCAGTTCCGATATCATCTGTCAGTCACGATTAGCCGGAGTGGATGCTAAGCCCTCCTCTTCCTCAAGGAACGCTATAGGAAGAGAGGGAGATGGTACGGCACCATTTAACTGGGTAGCGATTCTAATCCAGAATTTTAACTGGGCGGCAGTGACGAGACCGCTGTACAGGTTCGTGTACGTCTTAGAGACGACTCAGAACCTCCGCCCTCAACGAGCGAGTCCGCAGGACGAGCCAAGCAGGGTGGGGTATTCATATTCACAAGTAGTTCCCCTTAACTATCTGTAACACGGAGATTCCTACATGCCAGAATTGACACCCCAGGAATTTGAAGAGAAAAAATATGCAGACTATTTTTCTCAACTCGAGACTGCATATAAACGGGCATTTGATAAACTCAATGAACGGTATGATTCTGAACTCATTCATGCGATCGATCAACAAATTCTGAATGAAAGTGAACCAGTATATGAAGGTGACGGTAAATTTCGGGTGAAAATACCCGATAATCCTGAAGATCGCATCGAGGGAGTTATCGTCGATGATGCCAAACTTGAGAGTGTTCTCGAGAAATATGTAAGTGAAATCGAACAGCAACTGCGTATTGTATTTGATTTTGAGGAAGAACCAAAGGCCTAAGGCACGTGATAACCTAAATCATTTATATGAGTACCGAAAGTCAAGAAGGAGACGATCTCGAAGAACGGATCAATAATTTCCTTCGACGTA
>JBDGRB010000231.1:0-13771 GCA_042218485.1 Halobacteriaceae archaeon
TTCTAAAATAGACATGCCTTGTGTCTCTCGGTGGGTTGGGGCAAAGAAAATATCTCCCAGATTGAATACCTGCCGTTTATCCTCGATATATCCCGGGAATTCGACATTTTGCGGTGCATGCTTGACTTTTTGTTTTGTTGACCGTGGGGAGAGATACTTATGTCGGGGTCCATACCATTTGAAATCGATATGGGATAATTCGTCACCCACTTCGATAAAATCTCCGACTCCCTTGATATCGTATACCTGACCCAGATTTACAATAGTGAGTTGATCGTCGCTCTTATTATTTGCAGAACCAACCTGCGTATTCCCGGCTAATGTCTCCTCATCGACACCATTGCTCACGGTAAATACGTTTTGGGTAATGCCGTAAGCTGCCAATCGATTACGGGTATACTCAGAGACTGCGATACGATAATCGGCCTGTCGATAAAACCAAATAAAATATCGAGTAATAATTGGCCCTAGGATCCCAGAAAATCGATATGTGCCTGGGATATTTTCTCCCAATGAATGGACGTGTGTAATAACAGGTGTATTCGTGCGATTTGCCCGCCATAACATCCGTATAGCATGCGGTCCAGGAAAATTTAGATGGACGATATCACAGTTTTCCGACCATTCATCGGTATATTTTATATTTGCTTTGTCCATCGCTGTCCGTTGCTGTTCCGCCGACACTTTGACACCTCCCTCGATCCGAGACTCATCAACTAACGGATGATAGATTACTGCTGACTCAATATCGACCATAGCTTAAAATTCAATTGATTGTGGATTAAGTCATCCGATACATATAATTATCATATAGCGAACTTTGCTCGTGTTTGATGCAGGCGCCTAAGTACAAAATACCGTTAGCAATGGCCGGTCCGCCAAACGCTCCTGAATATCCATCTACTTCCTTTCTCCATAATTGTTGTCCGTCTTTGCTGAATCCGTACATATTTGTTCCGCCAACGTAAACGACATCTTTCGTTACTGAGACCGTGCTATAATGAGTCGAGCCTATACTTCGCTTCCAAATCTGCTGTCCATTTGTTGCATCGATAGCATGAATTTGCCCATCAGTGAGTGCATATACTGCCGATCGATCCATTGAAAGTTTACTGTAAACACTGTCGCCGATGGTATATTCCCATTCTTTTATTCCGCTCGATTTAGCGAACCGGATGACCTTACCTGATGTCGCACCGACATACACGCCATCGCCGTGAACTACAGGCCCACTTTCTATTTTACCATTCACTGTACCTGTCCATCGGGGTTGTTGAGTTTGGCGATTAATTGCTACAACTCGACCGGTTGCAGATTCATATTTTCCTACGTTTCCTGTGGCATATATAATCCCATCTCCGAGGGCAGGGGTCCCGCTGCTGAAACTCGGTGTCGATGAATTCCCAAATCGATAACTCCATTTTCTTGAACCATCAGATATATTTCTCGCTCTGAGATATCCCCCTTTGGCAGTGCTTGCGGTATAATACAATGTTTCATTCGCAACTTTCGGTGAACTACTAATGAAGGGCTGTTTTTTCCAGATAAACTCGCCTGTTGTTGCATCAATCGCCCCGAGGACTCCCCGTGAGCTACTCCCAACCGTTGCACCTCCTGGATCGCGAGCAGCTGCATATACGATGCCGTTTTTCACTGCCGGTGTGAAAAAGTGTGTTAAATAGTTGAGATCAACTGTCCATTGTTTGTACCCTCTGGTACGGTGGATCGCATATAGTTTGGTATCACTCCCGACAAAGATACTGGCCCCCTTAACAGCAGGTGTCGGAAGCGTATAGTATCCGTCAACTGCTGTTCCCCATTGACGGGTTGGCCCTGTAACCGAATTTGAAACATGATTATATCCAGTATTACCGAGATCATATCCTCTCATGGGCCATCCCCCATCCCAATCCTTATTCATCGTCGTTGTTGATCTTTCGTCTGTTGGAGATTCCGTTTCTGTTGGAGTCATTGAGGACGTAGCCGTTTGCGTGGGAGTTGGAGATCGCTGTGTTGTTGGAGTCGGAGTATTGGATGTATTCGAGAGCGTTGAACAACCGCCAAATAATCCTATTCCTACCGAGGCCAGGTACCGGCGACGCTTGATTTTCTTGCCCTCCTTGTCCGGCATGACAGTGTCTAACAGTACGGATGTGTAGATATAACCGTTATGATTCTGAGGATTATTGATAATCTCGAAACGCATACATAGTATGAATTGTATAGCACATCCATATCGAATTTATCCGATACCCACGGAAACCGGATTGTTTTTCTATTCCCAGCATAAAGCTACATATATGGGATTTGGAAGCTACGACGAATCCGAACAACAAAATCAGGAAATGGAAGACACAGATGATTCAGAGGGCGTTTCCGTTAAAGAAGCTGAATATGAGGGGGAAGTCGAAGTAGAAAGTGATGCTGACACCGATGAATTAGTTGCTCAACTACAGAATATGAAAGAAGCAACCGAAGAATAGCCCACAGCGAATTTGTAACTTCCCCCATATCTTGAGCTATTAACAGCCTCGGGTCTTGCCAATCTATAGTTTCATCAATTTTCCTCCTTCGTCAATATATTTCAGTATTTTTTGAATATTTACCTTTTCACGGTTCTCCTTCGAAACAATATTCATTTCAATGTTTCCTGTTCTATTCGTACAGAAATTTTTCGCCACCGATTCTAATCATAATTCAAAAATAGATTATAGAAGGTGTAAAGCGAAAACTCACCCATTCAGGGTGGGGAGTCACTTTTGTTGATGCTCCCAAAGCTTTTCTAATGCCGCTTCTGCAGCCGAGGATTCAGGAAAAACATTAAATGATTCGATTAACGGAAGGTTTACGCGTAGATAATATGTCCCTTCATCCGATTTATTAACCCATACAGAAATTCCGAGATTCGAATTGCGAAACGCAGGCTGACTGCCTGTTTCTTCTTCCGAGGTCTCGCTGTGTTCTGACATGGTTATTTATTATTATTAGATCAGTTTGAATGTATCGGCCCCTTAGCCATCGACGTGAATCGGGCAGGTTTTAATCATGCCAGAATTAGCAAATTTCGATGGAAAACGTTACGGATAAAATTTCAAATCCATTCGGGATGTCGCCACCGTGTGATCATTATTGTAATGATTCGACGGAAAGACAGGCTGTTTATGGATATGGTGACGTAAATGCAGATTTTCACGTAATTGGTGACCATCCCAATATTCATGGTGGCAAAGAAACGGGTATTCCTTTCACTCATACCAACAGCGAAGAATATATTCTAGACCTGCTGGAAGATGTTGGATTTATTGATAATCGTGAGTTACAAGAACCGATGGTAAATAATTGTTTTCTCTCATATCTGTATTTATGCTGTTTGCCGGACGGAGCGGAACCTTCTCAGCGAGACTATACTGAATTTGAGCGATTCTTTGATGCAGAACTCAGAGCCATCGCTGCGGACGTACTCATCCCTGTGGGCGAAACAGCGACAAGACATGTCCTTGAGACATATACGGCCAAAGCTGTCAAATCGTCACTCGATATGGCAGATCTTCACGGTTCTAATATTCATGGGAGTGGTTTTCTTGTTATCCCGTTGCTGGATCCACAGAAATGGAATGCAGATATCTATAGTCAGGCATATTCAAGTTTACAAGATATATTAGATAGTGACTATCATCAAATAGCCGATCTCGGTCGATTTCTCGTTGGGAGTGATCCCTATTACGTTCGTTGAGGACCGACCCAGAGTACAAATAATTTAATAAACGATTAAAAAATATCACATACTGTGCGGAGGCCCACGTTGGAATCGATTCGTAATTTCGACCGCCCTGTCTATATTGTCTCGATTGGCCAGTTAACCAATATATTTGGGCGAGGACTTGTCTATCCGTTTGCTACCATACATTTTCATTTATTTTTGGGAATCCCACTTGCCATCGTTGGATTGGGATTTCTCTTGAAAAATATTGCATCTGCACTAGCCACCGCGATAGGAGGGTTTCTTGCAGACAGGTATGGACGCCGTCCTGTCATGATTGGAAGTATGGGCGGTAATGCAATTACATTGACAGCATATGCCTTCGTGCCCGTCTTAGCGATAGCGGTAGGGGGTATTACTCTTGGAAGTGCCTTCGTGTTGGTCTCGATAGCATCCGGATTGACAAGCGGCTTATATACGCCTGCAGCCCAGGCATATATTGCAGATGTTACGGATGATCGCCATCGGGATCAAGCATTCTCGCTTCTTAAAGTTGCGAATAACGTCGGATTTGGAACTGGATTTGTCGTCGGGGGTATTTTGTATTCACTCGCGAATGTTTCAATATTTATCGCCGATGGTATTACATCAGCCATTGTCGCAGGCTTGTTTATTGTTGGGGTTCCTCGTACCAAACAGCCAACAAGGGCTGCTCATCTGAAAGATGCCGTCACTGATTGGCAACAAGCGATGACAAAGCCACCGGTCATTTTTCTTGCAGTATTAAATATAGGATTTGCTATCATGTATGCCCAAATGCAAACGACTATTCCCATTGTTGCTAAGTCCCAACTTGGGCTTGAATCCTCTGAACTTGGGACGTTATTTGTTCTAAATCCGCTCACGTTAGTGTTGTTCCAAATTCCACTCGTAGAGGCGATCACTCATTGGCGACGCACCCGTGGATTGGTACTATCAACGGTGTTTTGGGCGATTTCAATGCTCGCTGTATGGATTATCTTTCCACTTAATCTCCCCATAGTCATTGGTATCGTTTTGATCGGATCCCATATTGTCCTCCGCACTGTTGGCGAAGTGCTTCACTCGCCGCTGATCACATCACTGATGAGTGATATCGGAACAACAGCTGAACGTGGATCACAGTTATCCCTCCTCAATATCGCAAAACGGTTAGGATTTGGCCTTGGATCATTTATCGGTGGTCTCTTTTTTGATTACGGGCTGGCGGGGATACTGTGGCCAATTTTGGCTCTTACATGTGCAGGCATTGGACTAGGGTTGCTGGTATTCGAACAACAATTATCCCTAAAGTCCACCCCTAGTATTTCGGAAGGCGATTAAAAAGATCGATTATACTACTATTACCGAGTCGTATCAAAATTCAATTTTCAGGTGAGTGGGACCGTCGAGATTCGAACTCGAGTCCGACGCACCCCATGCGCCGAGGATGCCAAGCTACCCCACGGTCCCGTATTCACATTGATGACAGGTTGAATAAAAAGGCCTTCGTTTCATCAATATCCGATTGTCGTCGGAGATGTCGTCGCCCATCTCTGGAACTATACAACAAATCCGCTTGGCATTGGTCGACATTGATTTTCAATATCAGATAAATACTCCCTCATTCGTTATTAAGTGCGTGCTATGAATTCTCCCGTGACACGACTAAATCTCCCTCGTCTCGAACCGCCATACTCAATAGCGGATCATTTTCATACTTAGCAATCCCCTGATACCGACCTAAAACATAGCCATCATGATCGGTCGTAATTGTCGATTTATGGCGGCCATGTTCAGTAACAATATCGGCCACCTCATCGCCGGATTCGACTGTCTCTCCTGCTTGTACTTGATACCGTACGATACCGGGCGTTTCAGTATAGGGATGACGAGCTCGCTTTACCGCATAGTCGACGGGATCGGGAAATTCGTCATCGGCTGGAGCAAATCGTGGATATGAATCTAGCTGGTTAAGTTCTACCATTGTTCGATAACAACCCGCAACGCCTGCTTGGCGTAAATCTTCCTCGACAATACTGTGGCTTCCCAATTCAACTGTAAACGCAGGGATGCCTGCATTATTCAAGGCTGCACCAGCTGTTGACCGTTGTAAATTTTTTTCAGTATATTCTTCAGCCTCATATTCATTCACGATTGGTAAATCAAAGGCATTAACAAGATTGTTCAACTCATCGGCAAGTAATGTTGCATCACTTTGTTCGCGATGTTCTCCGTACAGAACGCGGTCACGGATAACAAATGGAACGGATCCCACTTGGGCAGTATGCATATCGATGAGTGCATCGGCAGAATTCGCGAATTCGTCATAGATGCGGCTATTAATAATCTCTTGGACCCGTGGCGGACGAGTTGACTCTTTTTCAACATCCGGAAAATATCGATTTGGATCATCATTATGATAATAGGACTGTCTGGTCGCCTGCCGTAGGCCAGCAGGATTTAATGAAGGCATACAGACAACTGTCCCCGCAAGTATTGATGGTAACTCATCTGTTATCACATCTTGGGCCACAGCAAGCCCTGTTGCTTCATCACCGTGGATACCGCCGGTAATCCACAGCGTTGGGCCAGGCTCATTCCCATCAGCAATAATTACAGGGAGCTTTTCTGGAACACCAGTCGGTAAGTCAGTAACAGATAAATGGCCATATGATACTGTTCCTGGTTCACTTTTGACAGATCCAATTTCCATATAGCAGTTTTGTCAGTTCAAGTGCCAAGTATATATCGCATATATCTGCGCTTGTGCCCCTTGGCTACAAAATCACAATCGGTATTTCTTATACAACGACTGGCATTGACAACTCTGTTTAACTCTGTGTCGGAACAAGAACTCGTTCTAACGTTACTACCGGATCATCTGAAGTAGCGTCGGGATGATAGTTTCCGATGCAAATGGCAGTCGCATTCGGTGTATAGCACGCTACTAATGAATTTGAATTTGGATCCCCCTCAATGTCGATTATGCCTGGTGAATAGACTGGAGCTCCATTTGCGACCTCTTGTGCAGCGCTTGGAGCAATTGTTATTGACGGTAAATGTGATAGTGCCGTCTCACCTGGCTCAAGGACATCACGGATCCAGTCCGCATTATCATTCTGCCGATATTCAGCCATGCCATCAGCTACCTCATGTAATGTCGATAAATCACGATCATCAAATGGGGTTGTTTCAATGCGCCGTAAATCTCCCATGTGAGCACCTGTCCCTAATACAAGACCAATATCGTGACAAAGTTTGCGGATATATGTACCGCTGGCACAGCGTATTTGAAGGAGTATCTTTCGCTGTTGTGTTTCCAAAATATCGATATTATGTATTTCTCGTGTCCGTAACTCTCGCTTTACAGCACTTTTTTGGGGCGGTTTTTGATATATTTCTCCCTCAAATTCTTGGATAATGGATTCAAAATTCGGTGGAATCGATTTATGCACTTCTAATACAGCGATATAGGTTTTCACGCTCGTTTGCAGGGCGGGAATAACTCGTGTCGCTCGGTTGAGAAACACTGGTAAGCATCCCGTAACTTTCGGATCAAGTGTTCCTGCATGGGCTGCTTTCTGACTTTCCGTTAACTCGCGGATCCAGGTTGATACCTGATGGGAGGTCGGACCTGGTGGTTTATCAAGATTAATCACACCAAATGATTTTAATTCCTCAAGAGTCCGGACATCGGGTGCAGGGGGAATCATACATCGAATTCGTATTGAACGTCACTAACCTTAATCGGGCCTTCATCGTCATCTTCGTTATAATTTGTGACTGCAGTGTCGGCTATCTTTCGGACTGCATCTTCACTCCATCGAGCTGTGTTAATTGAAAGATCATAGATAGATAGGTCATCAAATTCGATACCATAATACTCCCGATATCGTTTTGTCTCACTTTGCTCACGACGTTTTGTTTCCTTGATTGCAGTCTCGTGGGATTTATTTTCCCTGTTGGCTATCCGTTTCGCTCGGACATCCAATGGCGCATTGAGCCAAATTTTCAAAGTGGCATAATCACCTGCCATCCATCCCGATAAACGGGATTCTAGTACGATATCATCTCGTGTTTTTGCTATTTCGCGCAATCGTCTATCAAGATCACGATCGATTTGTGGATCTTCCTCTGCCAATGTGTTAAATTCAGCTAAGGTAAGATCACGATCACTTGCCATTTGTCGAAATATATCCCCGCCACTTATATGCTCAATTGCAAAATCTTCCGCCAAGGACTTAGCAAGTGTCGTTTTCCCGCTTCCAGGCGGGCCTGAGACCGTTAGTAACATATCACTTCTCAAATCGGAATCTACAAAGAGGTTATGGACTTTTCTCGTCAGGTTGGGGTGGTTTGAACATTTAGTGATTTTCGAATTATATTACTGAACCCAAGCGAACACAGGAAATACCAGAGGATCCAGGTTTGAATCGGCCCAAGTACAGCTTCTTGCATCCCATGCTTACCGACCAAGGGTAGCACAATTTGAGTGTCAATTGTCTCTGGATGTTCAAGCATAATCCAATACATCCAGAGAAAAACGGGAATTGTTAACACCATAATCCACACCATCGGACGGAATTGTTCTTTAAACATCCCCATGTTATCGGTCATCGCCTCCATTTGTTCCTGTCGTGCTTCCTGCATGGCGTCTTTATCGCCTTGTTCGCGTGCCTTTTTTTGCATTTCTTGTACTTCCTGCATTCGCGCTTGATATGCGCTAATTACTTCCATATCCATGAGATTTGCTTGCAGAAGTGATGAATATAGCCCTGTCAAAACAGCTAAAATCATGATAACAGCATAAAAGGGTAAGATGTTGTCCAACGGGCCAAGAAAGAGATCCATCACATTCCCGACAATATTACGTACCCACGGGATCATATACGCAAGAAACATTGGAACGACAGCAGCCGCAGCAATTTTGTCCCATTTTGACCAACTCACATCTTTATCAGGTAGTTCTGCCTCATATTCTATTTCTGGCCCCTCGATCCCCTCTTTAACAGCCTCTGGATCCTCAATATAGAATCCTTCATCTCCATCTTTGAGAATCCCGGTTTCAATCAACCGTCCCCATTGTCCACTTGTCAGTGAATCATTTACATCACTCCATTCAAGTTCGTCGCCCTCTGATCGATCCAAAATTGTCTTCAGCGCGTCTTCCATCTCTGGATCCTCACTCAAGAGGGAACGCACCTTTTCAGTTGTGCGTGCCATTGTTATTGTGTATGTCGTTAATACTAATCACACTTTTCCTCTACGTTCGTTTCGATAGCTTCTTGAATATCCTCCCACACGGCTTCGATATTTTGTTCCCCATTTATCGTTACTACATCAGTTCGGTTTCTATAGAAATCAATAACTGGTTTCGTTTCCTCTTTGTATACTCTGAGTCGCTCTCGAACAGTTTCTTCATCTGAGTCACTTCGCTGGATTAATTCTCCACCACAAGTATCACAGACGCCTTCGGTCTCGGGTGGGTTAAATTCCACATGGTATGTTTCTCCACATTCAGAACAGACACGCCTCCCTGTTTGTCGTTCGATAACAGTTTCGTCATCGATTGTCAGATGAACTACCACATCGAGATCAATTAATGACTCGAGATATTCCGCTTGAGAGAGATTTCGAGGATATCCATCGAGTACGAATCCATCAGCCTCTTCGATTTCGACTTTTACGATTTCGTTCACCACTGGATCGGGCACGAGTTCACCTTGATCCATATATTCTCGTGGAGTACCATATTCCGTTTCCATGTCTTTGTGTGCCCGTAATGCATCACCCGTTGTGATATGTGTGATATCGTATTTTTCCGCAATGCGCTTGCTTTGGGTTCCTTTCCCCGCTCCAGGGGGACCTATAAGCAAAATATAAGGATTCATATCTGGCATTTGTACTAAGTACTTAAAGGGTTAAAGAAAATGATTATCCATATTTCTCCCTTATTCGCACTATCAATGTTGTTTCAAACATAGCCGGAACAAAAAAAGCCCTGAAAAATGCGGATTGGGTCATTTGTTTTAATCTTGGCCTCGTAAATAATCATATGACAGACTGGACAGCTGAACTCAGAACGCAACGGGAAGAAAAAGACGAATTTTTTGCGGAGAATCCACGCTCGCCAATTCCAGACGATAAACGCGATTCATTTTCCGACCTTCGATATTTTGATATCAAGAGTAAATACCGGTTTACACTCCCTCTCAACGAAAATGACCAGCATGACACCATCACTGTCAATACGACACACGAAGGCGAACAAACGTATTTCCAATGGGGCACCTTCGAGTTTTCCCTCGAAGATGCATCGCATACACTGACAGCGTACAAGAGCGATCCCGATGAAGATAGATTATGGGTCCCATTTCGTGATGCAACAAATGGTGAAGTAACGTACAGTGCCGGTCGATATATTGATCTTGTTTCCCCTCACGATACGGAGAATGACAAATGGATTCTGGATTTTAATTCAGCCTATAATCCTTTTTGTGCATATAATGATGCATATGAATGTCCCTTGATCCCCCGAGATAATTGGCTCGACGTACCTGTTAAAGCCGGAGAAAAGAAACCACAGATATAATTACTCTTGTAACTTTTCTGTCTTTTCACTCCTTACCTCCTTTAAGAAGATTTGCCGTCTGTCGTTAATTAACTGATATCCATCAATTTTGATATAAATATCCATCACATTTCATCAGGCCATTAGTTTACCGTTTTGATTTGCTAACATACATGACTTCGGGGTATCGCGGTAGCTGGCAGCACCCACGAAGGAATCCCCCGGTTCAGCGCGGGGAGTAAGTCAATATTAAGGTAGAGGAGTCCCTTTTTCAGGATAAGTCATAATCGGAGAGGGATTAAACACCACATGGTAAATATTGATCAGAACACCGCAACTGTTGTCGTTGTGGAAGATGAGGCGGGGTTAGCTGACCTTTATGCAGAATGGCTTCGTGATGAATACTCGGTTGTCACCGCTATGACTGTTGATGAAGCAACGGACGTAATCGATGAGGAAACGGATATTGTTTTACTTGATCGACGGTTACCCGATGGATCCGGCGATGAAGTCTTAAATGCCATTCGAGAGCGTGGGTATGAATGTCGGGTTGCAATGGTGACCGCTGTCGATCCAGATTTTGATGTTATCAAAATGGGATTTGATGAATATTTACTCAAGCCGATTGACAAAGAAGAATTACAAGAAACCGTAGCGACCCTCCTGAAACGGCGAGAATATGATGACCGGATCCAACGATATGCGTCATTACTTGCAAAACAGGCCTCGCTAACCAGTACAAAATCAGAAATAGAATTAGCAAATAGTGATGAATATGCTGAACTGCAAGAGGAGATTGCCGACTTGCAACAGGACATATCTGAACAAATGGATGAATTTGATAATGAAGATTTTCGAAGTCTCTTCTTAAATATCGGATCCGAAATGCAAGAAAAAACCCGGCGTGAAGCTTCACAATCAAGATTGAACGACGAGAACGATTCTACAAACAGAGATACGTAGCAGTCGGTAGCCTACTACGTCGAGATGAACAAAGTTCACCGAGATAACCTCAGCTTTAGCCTGAGGTAATTGATACTCTAGTAGTCCCAAGCTTCATTACTAACCATTCAACGATATTCTGCTCATTTTCAAGCGTTCTAGTAAATACTACACCTGTCAGAGAAACACTGATTACTGCCATGGTTGTTAATAATATCACAGCGGGCGTGATATCTGCCCAAACCCACCCCTCAAGTGCTAAGGCTCGCATACCGGTGATTGCAATAGAAACTGGATTTACGTTGGCAATCGTAGCTAACCATTTCGGCATAAATGATGGCGGAGAAAATGCATTGCTCACGAATAACACAGGTAATACGAGGAAGGATGTTACGACCGAAAATGCAAATTCATACTTGAGCGCATAAGCAATAAATAATGAAATCGCAGTCGTGATTATCGTTATGAGGGCTGATAGAAATACGATTGTCACAGCTCCAAGGACACCAGTTGCGAGTCTGACTCCATCGAAATATGCTAAGGCCAGTAAGAGGGTTGTCTGGGCTACATTCAAGGTAGTCATCACGATAATGCGTGCGCCAACGACAGAAACCCGACTTACCGGAGCGGCCCAGAGTTTGCCGATAAACCCGCTACTAATGTCATCAACAATACATTGGCCACCAAGCACGATATATTCGATTGCCATCAATGCAGCCACACCTGGGAGAATGAAGGCCTTATAATTTTCAGCAGGAAACGCTGGGAGAGCGGAAATCTGTTGGAACAAACTGCCAAATAATACATACCACAGGACTGGCTTGATCGCAAGCATGATTGCTAATCCGAACGGAGAGACAGTAGTCTCACGGAACCACCGCATGCTCAATCCACGCATCACACGAAATTCATCACGGAAATTACGAAACAGATTCGTTGTCATGCTACCACCTCACCTGCGGTGATAGTTTCAAACGCCTCTTCTAATGAATCATTGTGACGTTTCTTCAATTCGGTTGGACTATTGATCGTGGCTAGCTCTCCGTCAGCGAGGACGCCAACCCGATCACAGAGCTCTGCAGCCTCATCGAGGTAGTGTGTTGAAATCAATACCGTCGCACCAGTGGAGCGCAACTCATCAACATATTCCCACGTCTTTCGACGCATTGCCGGATCCAAACCTAATGTTGGTTCATCAAATATGACGAGTTCCGGATCATGTAATAGCCCTGCCGCAATTTCGAGTCGACGTTTCATCCCACCAGAGTACTCATCGATTTGCTTATCCGCTTGATCGCGTAGATCGACTTGATCTAACACACGAGTGATGCGTTTCTCTCGGTTTTTCGGTTGAACCTTATACATATCCGCAAACAATGATAACACTTGGCGACCTGTTAACCAATGATCAAGTGCTGTTTCCTGAGGAATATATCCAACTAGAGAACGGACCATATCTGGTTGATCGGTCACATCAATCCCCTCGACTGTGACTTTCCCTGCTGTCGGTTCTGTGAGTGTAGCGACTATCTTCATTAGTGTACTTTTCCCAGCGCCGTTTGGACCAAGCAATCCAAATGTTTCTCCACGGTTAACAGTGAATGAGACATTATTAAGGGCTGTTGTGGATCCATACTGCTTGGTGAGCCCTACTGTCTCTACAATATTATCTCTCTCAGACATCTCTATTAAGACGTTTTATACTTTGGCACATTGGATATTCCTCCCAGTATATCGGTGGCATTTATTAACCTCACTGGTCCAATTTTAGAAATTATTGATTCAATTAATCATGACAAGTACAGGATTTGATCGTGGTTAGGTGTCTTATTTATCTATAAAAAATGAAAATACAGTCCGCATTCGATTGTTACTTACCAACTAACAATAATAGATTTCTTATCAATCTGTCTCAGTTAGACTGAGAAAAGAGGAAGATCAGTATCTCTTCTGAATATCAATACATAATAATGGTTTTATCCAAACATCTGGCGCTTGTTTGGAGAGTATTTAAACAAATTTTTAACACAACTTCTCGATATTTTACTTCTGTTATATGAAAGTTTAACATAATGTCTGTCGAACTTCACCTTCTATTATAAGAAAGTTAATATTTAAGTTATTACAGAATAATATATAGGAAACTCCATCAGCGATGACGGATGAATACATTGGTTTCCGCATCAACTCGCAAACGAAAAGGAAATGGAAGAACGCAGCCAACACCAACCCCGAGTACCGCTCACTCACTCACCTCATTTCCGTTGCAGTTGAGGCCGAGTTATCCGATGATGGAACAGAAGGTGGTCAGTCTGTAGATGTCGACCTTTCTCGTCTCCACGACAGATTTG
Organism: Halobacteriaceae archaeon; assembly: GCA_042218485.1. Classification (GTDB taxonomy): domain Archaea; phylum Halobacteriota; class Halobacteria; order Halobacteriales; family Halobacteriaceae; genus JBDGRB01. The sequence goes on from JBDGRB010000231.1 coordinate 13,586, forward strand.
ATCGCCTGGTGGGACAACTCGATGATATCGAGGACAGGGTCGACGAGACGTATATTCTTATTGACCGCGAGCGGTCTGGTGATGTGATGGAAATTGCCGGGAGAGTTTTGGATTACGTGCCGGAGCCGGATGATCCCGAGGACCTGCTTTCGCGCGATCCCGAACGCTTTGACAGCCCAGAAGAGC
>JBDGRB010000123.1:0-5276 GCA_042218485.1 Halobacteriaceae archaeon
TGGACACGAGTGGACACCCAGTAGTTTCGGGGAACACTCGTATCCGCTCGACCAAACCAGTGTCAGCGAACCCGCAAGTTCACAGCCGGGGTGATCTTCTGGCCGGATTGCCCACGGAGGAATCCCACGACTTCAGTCGTGCGGAGGACGTCAAACGCAAAAATGCTTGGAATAACGAATCAATGGGACACGAAGGAAGATATATTTACTGTGATTAACTCTTGTATTTCACGCTAGGAATACATGCCGTGGCGTCCCAACGAGCACATCCCGTCCCCAGGAGACAGTCTCTGAAAATTCTTCACTGCGGAAAAATTGCATTGCATCCTCTTTGCTATCCCAATGACTTGCGATAAACATGTCCGTATTGTCTTCTCTATTAATGTATAGCGATGTACTCCGATGTCCCTTGGTGTCTTCCAATAGCTCTTCGATGTCGGCAAATTTATCAAGAAAGTCATCGCGATATTCCGATTTAACCTGATAAAACATACCCATCGTTCCCCATCCGTCTTCGGCTTCCTCTACTGTGTCAGTCCCAGGCAAATCGGCGAGAAAGCCACTCGCTGTATCAGCGGCTGATTCTGTTTCCCAAATACTGACGATTGCTTGTGTATCGTTCTGTTGTTTCTCATAAATGGCGGTTTTCACGTGGGTATCATAGTGATCGAAGTTTTCACGGAGGCCATACACTTCGTCTTCTAATTCGTCGACTGTCGCTGTCGAATAGGAAACCAATGCATACACGTCCTCATCATGTGGTTGCCCAGCATAGATATCAAGGTCCGACAGTTCCGCTCGAATATCATCATCTGAGGCCGAGGTTTGGGATCGTGATGGTTGAGACGTCTCCTGAGATGATTCCTGATCCGTGGGTACTGTCTCGCCATTTAATAGCGGCCGGAGGTCAGATGGTGGGATCCGACGGCCGATAAAGAATTGACCGAAGTCAGCATATTTGGAGCTCGCCTCATCAAACCGCATATCATACACGATGTCTTTAATTTCGATTGGATCGTCGCCAAATAATGTCACCCCCCATTCCCAATCATCTAAGCCGATACTTGAGGCGATGACTTGTTTAATTGACCCACCATATTTGCGGCCGATTTTGCCATGGCCTTCCATTAATTCTGCCCGGTGTTCGAAATCTAAATCATACCAGTTATATTCAGGTTGTCGGCGTTTACTCATTGGATAAAAACACATATAGGTATCATCGGGAATATCCGGTTTGAGTTTGCCTTCAATATATTGTTTGAGTCCTTCATCGACCTCACCTTCCTCTTTGAAATATGCATCTGATACGTATCCACTCACTTCCGTAACTGAGACATAGGAATGGGTTTGCTCAGTAAAATCAGCAAAGCTTGTTTGCTCGAAGGCACGCTCTGCATGATCGAGATCGCTAAATGCCGGTCGGAAATGTAAAATTAATAGATCTGCCTTATGCCCTAAGATCGAAAATATCGCTGTTTGGCCCGCTTGCGCATCCGTGACTTGTTCGTACCGCTCGAAATACTCCGTGCCATCTGCAAGCGCTGTCTCTCGGACGCGTTCAGGCGCATCGCGCCATTGTTCCCAGTTTATATCCCGAAAATCATGGAGGGCAAACCACCCCTCATCAGTTTGTGGAGATTCCTTCATATCATTTCCGTACGTGATACAACATCAAGGACTTTTGTATTTGGATATTCGGAAGCAAGTGTATCATGAAGATACACCAAATCCAGTCGGCGCGTGGATGTGGTCTCGGCCAAAGATACACCAACCGAAACACTTTCCCACCGAGCGAGGGTATTCTATTGCGATGCGGAAAAGTGGACCACCAAAAGGGCTAGTTTCATATCTTGTTTTAGAACTTCTTGATGAAAAACCTCGGTATGGCTACGAAATCCTCAAAGAAATTAAAGATATCAGTGGCGGCCATTGGGAACCATCGTATGGATCCGTCTATCCAATCCTGTACAAATTTGAAGAAAAGGAGTGGGCAGAACGACTCGAACGTGAGGATGAACCGGATCGAAAGTATTTCGAAATTACCGATGAGGGCCAGGAAAAACTCCGTGATAAACGGGATAAAGTGAGTCAAAATGCCCGTGATTTTGGCGAAATTATATTGGGATTTTATCATGTCTATGCAGCCATCGCGACAGATGAGCGGTTTTCAATCCAAAATCCCGATGAAGAGTGGCAATTTAATGAAACCTTTAGTTCATGGATCGTCGAGCAAATGATCCGCCATCATGATCACTACTTCTCAGAGTTCGAGCGGATTGAGGATACGCCGGAAGAATTCTATCAAAAAATAGGCATCGAGTAATTAATTTAGTAGCTGGGCGCCGAATAACAATAAGAACAGACTCGCCAACATTACAATCTGGACTGCTATTGTTACTGTCATTGCAAGTTGTTGCCCGCCACCAATCGGCATTCGTGCGGTAATTCCTTCCATTGCTGTCCGAAACATGGATCCGCCATCGAGGGCGAATGTGGGTATACAGTTGAAGAATGCCAGATTGATATTGATCCAGCCGGTCCAGAAAAGAACATTGGCAAACAGGAAAACAAGCGAACCCAAGACACTGAGCGGACCGGTAATCGTGTAAAAGTTTGCTATGCCACCAGTAAATCCAGCGAAGTTATACGGGAAGGCCGATCCACCGGCAAGCCCAATCAGCGGGAACTGTAATGAAACGAAAATCCGCTCGATAAATGATAGCGAAAATTCTGGACATCGTTCACAGGTACCGCCTAACGCACTCAAATAATTGCCAGCGGGATAGAATTGCACACCGAGATCATTAATGAGAACGCCACTAATACCGACTGCACCAGTTGTGACACCAAGGAATCCACTGCTATCATCGGGATCATTCCCAAGCGTCACAACATACTGATGTCGTGACCCGTTTACATACGCTGTCACCGTTACCTGTTCGCCTGGATCCGTGTGTTGGAGGGCTTGGAGAAGATCATTTGTCGTCACGATGCGGGTATCTTCAACAGAAGTAATCACAATTGCTGTGATTGGTGCTCCGGCTTTGGCTAGTGGTCCACCTTCGTTGACGAACACAAGAGCACCGGCTGGAAATGTCGTTGTTTTTCCTTCTGCCGTTGTAACCGAGATAATCGTATTCTGTTTGGCAATTTGATATAAGTCATGGTAGGTAGAAATATTCGTTCCATTGGCTGAGATAATCCGGTCGCCTGGTTTGAGATCTGCTGGATTATTCGGGATAACGCCTGTTACTATCACTTCCCGAGGGACGATTTTCTTGGCACCGGATTGGAGGGTTACCGACACTGTTTCACCAGGTGTCCTTCGAAGTGTCTGTCGAAGATCATCATTACTTGCGATGGGTTTTCCTTCTATTTTGGTAATTACATCGCCGCGTCCGATATCAAACCTTTCTGCCGGCGAATTCGGTACATTGCCGCCGATCGTGGCTCCAGACACAACCGAGATAGCGCCAATTATCGGCCCAAAGAGTAGGAGAAATGCAACAATCGTTATTGCAAAGTTGTTTGTGACTCCGGCAGCGAACATCCGACTCTTTGCCCCCCGTGAGGCTGTTTCTTGGCTTCGTTCGTCCGGCTCGACAAACGCGCCTGCCGGAATAATCGTGAAAAACAGTAATCCAAGCGATTCGATGTCAATATCTTCCACGCGGCAGAGAATCCCATGGCCGCCTTCATGCACAATCAGTCCGATAATTAAACCCAGGATTATTTCCGGTGCGACTGATAAGGGGAGGAATCGGTTCACCCCAGGAATAACTAATACGTTTTGTGGTTGATTGATCGGTGTTGGTTCTGGTGGGTTCAAAACCGTGGAAATGCCAACGACAATTAAAAATATAAGCGAGCCAAGCATCACAACGATCGCAATGCCGAGGCCGAAATTCCCCCATGCTCGCCAAAATCGTTTTGGCGATGCAATCCGATCGATAACATCTCTTCCTGCACCGGTATGGATCGTAATTAATGGGCCATGAACCCCAAACCGATCGGGGAGAACATCCCACATTTTCAGAAGCGTAGCAAGGATCCAAAATGCGCCGACGCCAACTAGAATCCACATTAAGGTTGACATTATAATAGTATTTTCCTATATGAATCGTATATATTCGGAAGTTTCGTTTACGATGTGTTTGTTTTCGGCCAATATTCAATTGTTTGTTGTCCACCTTCTGGAACAATATCGGTGCCATCATGTTCACCCTTCAGAACGGCATCAAGAACTCGCGATGGATCCGTTCCATCAAGGACGATTGTCCGAACCCGAGATCGTTCGATTAGTTTGCCGGCTAAGAGATCGACTGGCGATGAACTTCCTGCACTCATTTCTATCCCAGCTATTACGTCAACGAGTTCAGATGGTGTCAATATATCAAATCGGGTTGCGGTCTCGTCGGTATTCGGATCAGCATTATAAACGCCCTGCACACTTGTCGAATAGACAAGGAGATCGGCATCCGTATATTCGGCCAACGCTGCACTCACAGCATCCGTGGTTTGGCCAGGAGCAACGCCGCCCATGACGGTGATGTCATCATGGCGCATCGCCTCGCTTGCTTGTTCATATGTTGTGGCTGGTGTGCTGGAAATATCGGGCCCTAATGCGGATATCAACAATCGTGCATTGAGCCGCGTTGCTTCAATACCGATTTCATCAAGTTCGATTTCATTTGCCCCGAGACGGCGAGCAACATCGATATATTCCCGAGCAATCGTTCCACCACCAACAACAACACCGACAGTCCACCCCTCGGCCACGATATTTTCGATTACATCTGCATATTTATTGACGCGATCTGGCTCCAATTCTGGGGCTAAAACGCTGCCACCGATCGAGACAACAACTCTCATTCTATCGTGGTTTTGTTCTGTAGCACTATTAAGAATTGTTACCTTACTTCGACCGATTGATGACTCAAAATATTCTTTTATCGAGTGCAGAACCCATGAACATTTACTCCAGCCCTCCATTACTTTGAATATGTACGTTTTGGAGGTGATCGGATCCGATGATCAACAAACTGCTACCATTGGGGAGCAGATTGCCTCTCACTTAGCCGATCAGGGGACGACCGCGGTTATTCATCAGGATTCTCAATCCTTATCTCTGGATTCCGTTCAAACCAGATATACAGTTGCCGAACAGGGATGGGAAGGTTCAGGGCACCATACTTCTATCTCACAGATTATAGATCAGATTGCTCCATCACATGATTATTCAGTCATCTGCGGGCCGACGGATCTCGGCCGGATCC
>JBDGRB010000123.1:5286-13199 GCA_042218485.1 Halobacteriaceae archaeon
ACACTTGTTTGTGGCGATAGTAACGGAACTGTGGATCCACTCTGTACGTATGAATCGATAGAATCGCTTGATTTGGAATCCGTCCATCAAAAACTCGAAAATACAGAACCCTATGAGAACCTTGAATCATTAGTGCATAAAGCCAAGAAATCCCCGCAAGCTGAATACGCTGGAGCGATTGCAACGTTTACTGGTCGGGTTCGAGCGAAAGATGATCCCCACGATGAGGTTACCACACAATTAACATTTGAAAAATACGATGAGGTTGCGAGTTCCCGACTTTCGGAGATCAAAGAGGACATTGAAAGCCGTGATGGTGTCTACGAAGTTCTTTTACATCATCGAACAGGGACAATCGAGTATGGTGAAGATATAGTGTTTGTCGTAGTGTTGGCCGGCCATCGGAAAGAGGCATTTCAGGCTGTCGAGGATGGGATCAACCGCCTCAAAGATGAAGTTCCGATTTTCAAAAAGGAAACGACAGTCGAGGAGGAATATTGGCGCCACGAGAAACAATAACTTTGGCCTCCTATCCGGCGCTTTTTCGGAGATTAAATTGACTCTATACAAATACTGCCCCAACGGCTGGATCGGGTACGAATGCCATCTAGTTTTGAGTAAATCGGGAATCAAAAATCTATGTCAGGTGGTGGTATTTCAATTAGTTACTAATCTAATAAAAACATAGATAAACGTATTAAATAACGTTATAAAAAGTCTAATGGAATTTAAGATAGTTATATAGTTTTATTTTACGTCAATTTACCGTCAGACAATTCGTGAAAATCCGCTAACATTGCTGGCCTTATAACAACCCCCTACAATGTAATATAGGATAGAAGGTGACTACTCTATGAGTGTATCTAAAACGCCCTCCGAAGAAGAAGACGAAAACGAAACACAATCAAAAGAACAACGGCTGAAAGATTTCCTCCGTCAAAAAGCAGCCGATGGCGAAGTGTATTTCAAAAGTAAATTTATCGCGGATGAAGTTAATATGTCAACGAAGGAAATCGGGGCTCTCATGGTCAAACTCCGCGAATCTGCCTCTGATCTCGAAATCGAAAAGTGGTCATATACGAGTGCGACAACCTGGCGGGTTCAACAAATCTAAATCGATCTTCAAATAATAACTTCTTAGTTTTGTAGATACATTTTGTACCGATGTGTCCTTTATTGCGGCGCTGACAACAGCGATTTTGCCGGTGCTTGCTATTGCTGCGACGGGATATCTATTAGGGACATTTCGCGATATTGATGTCGATGTCCTTGGGACCATCACGATATATGTTCTTACGCCAGCCCTTGTCTTTGATAGTTTTGCACAAACTTCGTTTAGCGCCCCAACATTGCTCAAAGTCGGGATCGGTGTTATCCTATTTACGGCGATCATGTTGGGATTGGCAGCAATTATAGCATCGCTTTCAGGTTTTGCAACGAATCTCCGGAGTGCGACAATGTTAACGAGTTCGTTTCCCAATTCGGGTAACTACGGGATTCCACTGTCGGCGTTCGCGTTCGGTCTCATCGGGCGGTCAACAGCGATTCTCTTTTTAGCAGTCCAATCGATTCTCGTATACTCCGTTGGTGTGTATGTGGCTTCCCGCGGTGAAGGAGCTAATACCCGGCGGGCGCTGAAAGATATTTTCACGCTGCCTCTTATTTATGCGATTGCGCTGGCTGGAATCGCACGGCTGTTGAATATTGTCCCGCCAGCAAACACGACCATCATGGAGACAATTGAGTTGACAGGCAATGCAGCGATTCCCGTTTTATTGCTTATGTTAGGCGTTCAACTCGCAAATACACGCTATCAAATGTCCATGAATCATATATTTGTGCCCACAATTCTGAAACTCTTTATCGCTCCACTCGTTGCTATCGGTATCGCCTTGGGCCTTCAGTTTTCCAATATGACTGTCAGTCGCGTGTTCATTCTCGAATGTTCCATGCCTGCCGCTATCACGCCACTTTTGCTAACTGTCGAATATAGTGACAATTCCGATCAGATATCTGGCCCTGAATACGTGAGTACAACCATCTTCGTGACGACTATATTAAGCATAGGTACTCTCACGATACTCATCGGTCTCCTGAAGAGTGGATATATCCTCTAATATTTATGGAATTCCACTGATGGCAGATGAAACATCTCGTGAATACGGTTCCGAGATATGGACCTCGAACCGCCTATAAAGAATGAATATTCGAGGTATAGCGATGTGAATTGATATATTTGATGAGGCTACGCATTCGATATAAACATTATCAGAATAGTCATATTTCGCTACCTTGAAAAAGTTAAAAGTGTTCAGGTACAACGTTTCCTTGAATGGTTGATTCGAAGCCGGATGCTGGACCCGACCCTGATTCTTTCCAATCAGTATTTCAAGTATATTCTGTTGAAGAAGATGGATCGACTCTTCGGTATTTGGGCGATCCACTTGCCAGCCAAGATGAAATAATTGAAGAAGTATGGCCCCTCTTCCGTGAACACGGATACGAAGTATCACTTGAATGGGAGAATGGCGATTTCGTTCTTATCGCAAATCCAGTCCAAAAACACCAAGATGGACTACCCTGGATGAACATTATTCTGTTTGGCTTAACGATATTGACTACGCTATATGCCGGTGCTGGCTGGTTTTATGTTCGGGATATCTTTTCCCCAGCGATCATCAAAGCCTTACCGTTTACGATCGGTGTCTTGGCTGTATTGGGTACGCATGAATTGGGTCACTATGTGATGAGCAGATATCATAACGTGAATGCTACACTGCCCTATTTCATCCCGATGGCACCCCCCTTTGGAACGATGGGCGCTGTGATCCGGATGAAAGGACAAATTCCCAGTCGGAAAGCGTTGTTTGATATCGGTGTTGCAGGCCCAATTGCTGGCCTCATTATGACTGTCATCGTGACAATCATAGGATTGAAACTGCCTCCTGTGCATATACCGCCGTGGGTATTCCAGGGCCCGAGTATCACGATCGAATTTGGGTATCCGCCGCTGCTGCAATTTCTTGCGTGGGCGGTTAATGAGCCATTAGCGTATCCGAACCAAAAATATCTAGTCGTCAATCCTGTTGTTCTGGCCGGCTGGATTGGCATGTTCGTCACATTTCTCAATCTCATTCCCGTTGGTCAACTCGATGGTGGCCATATCCTCCGAGCGATCATCGGCCCTCGACAGGAATCAGTTGCTCCATTGGTGCCACTGGCACTCTTTGGTCTCTCCGCCTATCTTCGATTCATCAGAAATATTGGCAACGCTGCCGGCATCTGGATATTCTGGGGTCTGTTGACACTTATATTCAGTTACGTTGGGTCAGCGACACCGATACAAGATGATGCTATTGATACCAAGCGAATCATCATTGGTATTGTAACATTTATTATCGGAGCGCTTTGCTTTACACCAGTTCCGGTACAAATCGGTGTCTGAGTAAGCGGATTTTTCGCCTCGCTACCGCTGTAAGGAATATCGTTTGTAAGTCAACCATGCGTCCATCCAGTATTTGCTAACGGCTCTCCATCTAATTTCACGTCATTGTCGGTCACAATACCGATATCGGAGACTTGAACCGGTATTTTGCGTTGCACCTCTCCTATATCATCTTCGGGAATCGTCCATATCAATTCGAAATCTTCTCCAAATTTGATTGCAAGTTCTTGGGCCCTGGAATCGGACTCTGTCGTCGCATACACCGCTTCATCAATGGGGATGCGATCGGATTGAATTGAAAATCCACAATTGCTCTTATGTGCCAATTGGTGAAGTGACCGGGCTAGCCCATCACTTGAGTCAATCATCGACGTCGCATAATTACGTAATATTTTACCACTCTCGACGCGGGGTTCAAACTGGAATAATTCATTCCCTTTTGCTGGCGTATCGTTTTGGAAGTATTCAACTCCAGCGGCACTTCGGCCGAGTGTTCCCGTCACACAAACGTGATCGCCAATATTTGCGCCGGATCGAGAGACGGGCTTTGTCGTGCGACCAATTACCGTTGAGACAACTGTCAATTCAGAGTGCGTATCTAAATCGCCGCCAATATATTCAGTCTCAACGGCTTCACAAATGTCCACAGCGCCGCTGAGAAATGCTTGCAGTGCTTCTTTCCGGAATGCTGGCGCTGCATACACCGCAACACCTCCGATTGGATCCGCGCCCACGGCAGCAATGTCGGACAACGATACACCTAATGAACGCCAACCAACGGTATATGCAGAGATGCCATCCGGAAAATCGGTTCGCTCATGAAGCATATCGGTCGTGATAGCGGTATCATCTATGATCCCACAATCGTCGCCTGCCTTCGGAATTTGTTGTTGCAGTAATTCCAACGCCTCCAGTTCGTCCATATATATGACGTTTTAATAGAGGATTTAGATATAGGCTTCGTTGGGTTTACACTAATCCACACAGAACTATTGTTTGATGGATTTTGATAGGAGAGGAATCCTTGTCGGGTTTGGGGCGGCGATCATAATCCTCATTGGCCTTGTATGGGTTGTCGGCGTTGACAATGTCTTGTCGACGCTGAACATGCTTTCGCTGTCCGATATTATTATTCTGTTATTGATAGCCCTCGGATGGTTATTGGTGTGGTCGTTAGCACTACGAGTAGTATTAAATATCCTCGATATACCAGCCGATCCAATTGAGGCGTTTTTGTTATTTACGGCGGCGACGTTTGCAAATAATATCACGCCATTCGGTCAAGCGGGTGGCGAACCCTTTAGCGCATTATTAATCTCGCGGGCGACGGAGGCAGAATATGAACGAGCATTAGCTGCGATTGCAAGTATTGATACATTGAATTTTATTCCATCAATTTTGCTTGCCATTCTAGGATTAAGTTATTATTTATTGGTTTTTGCCGTGGGGAATCAAATTATATTAATTCTTGGCATTGTTATCCTCTTGGCCATTGGCGTTCCTGTTATAGGATATTTCTTATGGACGGTACGCAACACGGTTGAAAACTATATGGTGGAAATTATCCATCCCTTCTTTGCTTTCGTTGGTCGGTTTGTGCCGAAATTTACGGCACCCTCGAAGGAGGATATCGTTCACCGAGTGGATTCTTTTTTCCGGTCGATCGAACGGATTGCAGATGATAAACCCGCCCTCATCGAAGCATTTGGATTTTCAACCGGTGGATGGATTTTAATGATCGTCGCTTTATGGACGACGCTTTATGCCCTTGGGTATACGGTTCCATTTGCTGCCACAGCAATTGCTGTCCCCGTGGCCACAATTGCAAGTATTACGCCCCTGCCAGGGGGGCTTGGCGGTGTTGAACTTGCAATCGTTCTTATTATTGTCCCAATAACAGGAGTCTCGGCAGGCACTGCAGCATCGGCCGCTCTCATATTTCGGGGTGCGACATATTGGTTCCCAACGATTCTCGGGGGAGGTGCGGTTACATGGCTTGAAGGCCGATTAACGAAACCACCATCCTGAGGATCGAATATCGAGATATAACTGTGCTATGCTTTGGCAATTTAGTCTTCATCTCGCAAGTCTTAACCTTTGCAATACAGAACGTTCCTGTATGGTAACTGTACATGACGCTCCTGCAGATGCGCTGATTGACGCACTTGCAGACAAATTAACAGAGTATGATGCAATCGAAGAGCCCGAATGGGCACAATATACAAAAACCGGAGCGGGCAAGGAATTGTCTCCCACACAAGATGATTTTTGGGAAAAACGGACTGCAAGCCTTCTTCGAAAAGTCGCGATTGATGGTCCCGTCGGCGTTGAACGATTATCAACGGAATATGGAGACACGAAAAGTGGATCCAATCGATACCGTGTCGCACCTGAGCATAAATCCGATGCAGGAAAGAAAATCATCCGGACGGCACTTCAACAACTTGAAGAAGAGGGATTAGTCGAGATCGGAGAAGGCGAAGGACGATTTATAACACCAGAAGGGCAAAGCCTTCTTGACACAACGGCTGGCGAAGTTATCGACGATCTGGATCGTTCTGATCTCGAACGTTACGTATAGCGTAATCATTTTCTGGCCCCAACACGTATTCCCTGATACAAATGCCCGACATTGATGAAGATAAGCTTGAAGAAATTCGTGAACAGAAGAAAGAACAGTTGAAAGAACAGCAGCAAAATCAAGAAGAAGAATTACAGCAACAGGCCCAACAACAGGCTGAAGCCCAAAAGAAGGCTATGCTCCGTAAACATTTGACAGATGGAGCACGAAAACGGCTCAACTCGGTCCGCATGAGCAAACCTGATTTTGCCGAACAAGCAGAACAACAAATTCTCGCACTCGCCCAAAGTGGTCGATTAAACCAGAAAATTACCGAGGAACAAATGAAGGAGATTCTTAAGGAACTCAAACCCGATTCAAACGATTACGATATTCATCGGGTATAATGCGGTGTGGCGTATTGTTCAGTGGTGGAAAGGATTCTGCCCTTGCTGCATTACTTCTCGATGAGTTTTATGACGTTGTTCTGTTAACTGTCGATTTTGGTATCGTTGATACCACTGACATTATTTCTCGAGCAGCTGAAGGACTCGGATTTGAATTTCAAATCGTCACTGTTGATTCTTCAGTAGCTTTCCAGGCAATTGATATTATGGTAGCGGATGGATATCCACGCAACGGTATCCAATTTCTGCATAATGAAATCATCAAAGCGATTCCACAGAAAATCGATATTGATGCCATAGCGGATGGGACACGACGCGATGATCGGGTCCCGATAATTTCGCGTTCCGAAGCCCAACATATAGAAGATACCTACGATATTGAATACATAGCCCCGCTCAAAGGATTTGGTCGGGACGCCATTGATGCAATGGTTGAAACGCGATTACAAATCATCCAAGGCCAACGAGACGAAATTGATTGCGCTGATTATGAAATCGAGTTACGGGAACTAATCCGGCAAGAATATAGCGATGACAAAGTACAGGAAATATTTCCTGATCACACTCAAACTTATGTGCAAGGATATGGCTAGCCAATCAATCATGACCAAGATCCTATGACACAACAAGCGTTTCGAATGGCGTATGATGGCAGGAAATTTTATGGCTATCAGCGACAGCCAGATGTGCCCACTATTGAGGATGCACTTTTCGATGCATTCGACGACCTCGATATTACGAACGATTCCATCCCGGATCAGTATTCTGCAGCTGGCCGCACAGATGCGGGCGTTTCGGCTATCGCACAGACGTTTACATGTGCCTGCCCTGAATGGGTTGGGCCATCGGTGCTGAATGATAAATTACCTGCATCGATTCAGGTTTGGGGTGTCACGGGGGTGGATGCTGATTTTCATGCAACGGTCGATGCCGAAATGCGGGAATACACATATTTACTTTGGAAAAACAACATCGATTCGGAGGTATTAGCTGATGGTATGCAGAAAATTTCAGGCACCCATGATTTTCAACACCTGACCAGCGAGAATGAAAACACGGTCCGGACAATAGCGACGGAATTACATGAAGATTCAGATCATTTCCGCCTCGTTTTTCGGGCCGATGGATTTGTTCGACATCTCGTTCGACGGATTGTCGAATTACTTCGTCAAATAGCGACCGGCGATCGGTCATTTGCTGACCTTGAATTTATTCTAACTGCGGATTCGCTTGACGGCGAGAAGGGAGTACCGGCCGCCCCTGCCTATCCGCTTATATTGAGCAACGTTCAGTATCCGAACCTTTCCTTTGCAACCGCGGATCCGGTTATCGAAGACGTCGTGTCAGCCTTTCAGGATAAGGAACACAAACATATTACGATAGCAGCAGTTCAACGAAGCATTTGGTCGCAATTAAAATAAATACGTAGTGTCGAAATTAGCCTTTCGTGCAAGACTATGAAACTTGAGCTACCCACCGCTTTACAGTAGTTGCCGAAGTA